>JAUXST010000797.1 GCA_030679805.1 Reyranella sp.
CCGGTTGGGCACTCGCCATGACCCTCGAGAATGCCGCGCTGGTACGCGCCGTCGGCCAGATCGAGCTGGTCTTCACCTTCATCTCCTCGCGTCTCATCCTCAAGGAGCGGCCGTCCCTCGGCGAATGGATCGGCAGCATCCTCGTGGTTGGCGGTGTCGTTCTCATCCTGGCAACGCGGTGATCCCATGACTGAACAGCCAAGGCCGCTCCACGGCCTGCGTGTCCTCGATTTCTCGACGACCATCGCGGGGCCGCACTGTACCCGCCTGCTGGCCGACATGGGCGCCGACGTCATCAAGATCGAATCTCCCGAGGGCGATCTGATGCGCTCGCGCCCCGTGCAGCGCAACGGCGCCGGCACGATGTTCGGCCAGCTCAATGCCGGCAAGAAGTCGATCGTGCTCGATCTCAAGCGGCCGGAAGCGATCGCCGCCGTGAAGAAGCTGGTCGCCAAGGTCGATATCGTGCTTGAGAACTACCGGCCGGGCGTGATGAAGCGCCTGGGCCTGGATTACCCCGAGCTGGCGAAGATCAATCCCAGGATCATCTACGGCGCCATCTCCGGCTATGGCCAGACGGGCCCCGCCGCCGGTCGACCGGCCTATGCGCCGGTCATCCACGCCTCGACCGGCTACGACAGGGCCCATCTCTTCTATCAGCAGGGCCGCGAACGGCCGGATAATTGCGGCATCTTCGTTGCCGACTACGCCAGCGGCGCCTACGCCATGGGCGCGATCATGGCCGCGGTTCATCAGCGTCACGTCACCGGCAAGGGCCAGATGGTCGACGTGTCGATGTTCGAGACCCTGGTCGGCATGCTGCTGGGCGAAGTGAACCGCGCGCAGTTCGATTTCGAGATGCCGTCGCGGCCGATGTACGGGCCGGTCGAGGCCAAGGACGGCTATGTCATGCTGGCGACGGCCAGCGAGCGCACCTTCCAGGACATGGCGACGGCTGCCGGACGGCGCGACTGGTTGACCGATCCGCGCTTCGAGAAATATGGCGACCGGCGCATGAACTGGGACAAGTTCGTCGACGAGTTCGAGCAGTGGTCCAAGACGCTCACGGTCGAGGAATGCGTCGCCGCGCTCGAGAAGCATGGCGTACCCTGTTCGCCCTATCTCACCGTCACCGAAGCGCTGCAGGATCCACAGGTCGCCCATCGCGGCTCGCTCTGCACCATCGAGGACAGCGCCGGGAGCTACAAGTCGCCGGCGCCACCCTTCCGCTTCTCGGGCTCGGCCCTGCAAAGCGGGCCGAAGGTGGCGGCGCTTGGCGAGAACACCAGGAGCGTGCTCGCCGAGGCGGGCCTCAGCGAGGCCGACATTGAGGCGCTGGTCAAATGATCGAGGACCGCACGCCCATCCTGGTCGGCTGCGGGCAGATCGCCGACACGACTGGGGCGCCGTCGAGTGAGCGTTCGCGAGTCGCCTTTTGCGCCGAAGCCGCGGCCCTCGCCCTCGACGATACGGGCGCGGCTATCGGCGGTCATGGCCTCGGTCACATGATCGACGCCATCGCCGTGATGGAATTCTTCAGCGACATCAGCCCGCGCTTCGCCTCACCGTTCGGCCGATCGAGCAATCCGCCAAAAAGCGTCGCCGACCGGCTTCATGCCCATCCACGGCAGCTACTCTACAGCCATTCCGGCGGCAACATGCCCCAGTACCTGGTCAACCGGTTTGCCGAGGAGATCGCGAACGGGGAAACCGATCTGGCACTGATCTGTGGCGCGGAGCTTCTGCGCAGCACGCAGATCGCGCGCAAGGCCGGACAGAAGATCGACTGGAACGAGGATCCAGGCGGCGGCGATCCCGCTCGCATCGGCGATCCGCGTTTCGGCTTCAGCGAGGAAGAAGCCCGCCACGAGCTGCGGGCCGCCATCCATTTCTATCCGCTGCTGGAGAACGCCATCCGCGGCGGCCTCGGGCGCGACGTCGATAGTCACATGAAGGCGATGGGCCGGCTGTTCGAGCGCCTCGCCGCCGTCGCGAAGGCGAACCCGCTGGCGACACGCCGCGAGGGCTACAGCGCAGAGCGGCTTTCCACCATCTCCGACGACAACCGCTGGATCTGCTTCCCCTACCCGCGCCTGATGAACGCCAACGCGATCATCGACCAGGCAGCGGCGGTACTCGTCACCTCGGTAGGCAAGGCACAGGAATGGGGCATTCCGCACGACCGCTGGGTGTTCCTGCACGGCTGCGCCGACGGGACGGACACCTGGGTGGTCTCCGAGCGCGAGAAGCTCGACGCCTCGCCGGCGATCCATGGCTGCGCGCGTATCGCGCTCGACATGGCCAACAAGAAGGTCGCCGACGTCGATGCCTTCGATCTCTACAGTTGCTTTCCGTCCGCGGTCGAAGTGGCGATGCAGGAGATCGGCATCGCCGAGGACGATCCGCGGCCGATCAGCATCACCGGAGGCCTGCCGTTCTTCGGCGGCCCCGGCAACAACTACGTCACCCATTCGATTGCCGAGATGATGAACGTGGTGCGTCGCAAGCCCGGCTCCTTCGGCATGGTGACGGCCAACGGCAACTATCTCACCAAGCATTCGGCCGGCCTCTATTCGACCCAGCCCACCAAGGGCCCGTGGCAGCGCGAGGATCCGAAGAAGTTCCAGGCCGAACTCGATGCCCAGCCGAGGCGGAGGGTCGAGACCAAGCCGTCCGGCACTGGAACCGTCGAGACCTACTGCGTCACCTACGGCAAGGAAGCCCCGGAACGCGGCTACATTCTCGGCCGGCTCGACGTCTCGGGCGACCGTTTCGTCGCCATGGCACCCCAGGAGCCGGCGATCCTGGCCGACATGCTGACGCGCGAGCAGCTTGGGCGTAAGGTGTCGGTCTCCGATGAGGGCGGCCGCAACGTCTTCCGCCCGGTCTAGGCGAGGAACCGATGTCCAATATCCTCAGCGCGGCCCAGATGGCCGAATTCAACGAAAAGGGATTCACCTACGCCCGCGCCCTGTTTGCACCCGACGAGGTGAAGCTGCTCACGCGGGCGATGGAAGAAGATCCCGCCGTGCGTGACAGCATCCTCGACCGCCGCGACGGCGAGGGCCGATCGACGCGCATCGCGCTCTGGAACCGCGCCGGCGACAGCGTCTATGGACTCGCCGCCCGCACGCACCGGATGGTCGACACGTCGGCCGCCTTGCTGGGCGGGCCGGTCTATCACTATCAATCGAAGCTCACGGCCAAGGAGCCGGAAGTCGGCGGCGCCTGGGAATGGCACCAGGATTACGGCTACTGGTATTACAACGGCTGCCTGCGGCCGGACCTGTTGTCGGTGATGATCGCCCTCGACAAGACCGACCGGAACAACGGCTGCCTGCAGATCGCCACCGGCTCGCATCGCCTGGGCCGCATCGATCACACGCCGCTGTCGCCGACCCAGAACGAGGTCGACCCCAAGCGGATGCCGCATATCCTCGAGAAGTGCCCGATCGAGTATTGCGAACTGGAGGCCGGCGACGCGCTGATCTTCCACTGCAACGCCATCCACCGCTCCGACGCCAACCGCTCGGCCAACCGGCGCTGGACCCTGCTGATCTGCTACAACCGCGTCGACAACGACACCTTCACCAAGGTCGACGACCGTTACTACGTGCCGCTCGAGCCAGTCGACGACGACGCCGTCCGCCAAGCCGGCCTGCGCTTTGCCCGCGGCGACGGCCAGGAACACTTCGCCAGCAAGCCTTACGTGCCGGACCTGCGCAAGGCGTCGTAGGCCGGTTTCAGGCGATGGAAATCAGGAAGTCGATCGCTTCGGACCTCGAGGCGGTCGTCGTCCTCGTCGAACGCAACCGTCGCCAACATCAGAAGTATCAGCCGACATTCTGGCGCAAGGCCGCCAACTCAGCCGAAACGACGCGAATCTTCTTCACCAAGCTCCTTGCAGAGCAGGAGACGTTTTTCCTGGTCGCGATCGAGGGCAGTCAGCTGCAGGGCTATCTGATCGCCCGAAAGTTCCCCACCCCTCCTGTGTTCGCGCCGGGCGGCGACACCTACCTGGTCGACGACTTCTGCGTCCTTGAACCGCATCACTGGTTGACGGTCGGCGAGGCCCTGCTCTCCCACGCATCTACGCTGATCCACGAGCATGGCGCGGCCCAGATCGTGGTGGTCGGTGCCGATCGCGATCTCGCCAAGACGGAGATGCTTCGCCGATCCGACCTCATCATCGCGTCGAACTGGTGGACGAAGCCCTTGAAGTAAGCGCTACGCGCCCAGCCTCTCCAGCGCCGTGCTGAGCCGTTCGCGGGTCTGCTCCGCCTGGCTGCGGCGCTCGCGTTGCTCCTCGACGACCTCTTCCGGCGCGCGCGACACGAAGGCGGCATTGCCGAGTTTGGCGTCGATCTTTCCGATCTCGTCAGTGAGCTTCTTGATTTCCTTTTGTAGCCGCGCGCCCTCGGCTTTGAGGTCGATTACGTCGGTCACAGGGAGCGCATAGGTCGCCTCGCCCACCACGATCTGCAGCGCGCCCCGGGGCGCCGTGGCGGCGGCCTCTATTCCCTCGACGCGCGCCAGACGCTCGATCGCAGCGCGATGCGTTTCCAGCCGCTTGGCCGTCGTGCCATCACCGCCCACCACCAGCATCCGGAGCTTGGCCCCCGCCGGCACGTTCAATTCGGCGCGTGCCGAGCGGATGTCGGAGATCAGTTTCACCAGCCAGCCCATCTCGGCATCGGCGGTCGCATCAAGCGCCGGCGGCACGGGCCAGGGCTGGCCGATCAGCGCACCATGCCTGGCGCGGTGGCCAAGCTTGTCCCAAAGTTCCTCGGTGATGAATGGCATCACTGGATGCAGGAGTTTTACGGTTTCGCGCAGCACGAAAGCCGTGACGGCGCGCGTCTCGTCCTTGTCGGCGCCGTCGGCGCCCTGGAGGATCGGCTTGGTGAATTCGACGTACCAGTCGCAGACCACGCCCCAGATGAACTCGTAGAGCGCGGTCGCCGCCTCGTTGAGGCGGAATTCCGTCAGCGCCTTGTCGATCGTCGTGTTGGCGCGCGCCAGTTCACCCAACATCCAACGGTTGACGGTGAGTTTCGCCGCCGCCGGATCGAATCCTCTTGGCAGCGCCGCGCCGTTCATCTCGGCATAGCGCGTGGCGTTCCACAGCTTGGTCGCGAAGTTGCGCGAGCCTTCGACGCGCGCCGGCGCCAGGCGAAGGCGGCCGGCCTGCGAGGCGGCCAGTGACGTCATGGTGAAGCGGAGCGCATCGGCACCGTACTTGTCGATCAGTTCCAGGGGATCGATCACGTTCCCCTTGGACTTGGACATCTTCTGGCCCTTCTCGTCCGTCACCAGCCCGTGCAGGTAGACGGTGCCGAAAGGCACCTCCTTCATGAAGTGCATGCCCATCATCATCATGCGGGCGACCCAGAAGAACAGGATGTCCCAGCCCGTCACCAGCACGCTGGTTGGGTAGTACTTGGCGAGTTCCGTCGTCTGGTCGGGCCAGCCCAGGGTCGAGAACGGCCACAGCGCCGAGCTGAACCAGGTATCGAGCACATCAGGGTCGCGTTCCAGCGCGACATCCTTGCCGTAGTGGGCACGCGCCTCGACTTTCGCCTCGTCCTCCGACAGGGCCACGAACACCTTCTTGTCGGGTCCATACCAGGCTGGAATCTGGTGCCCCCACCACAGCTGACGCGACACGCACCACGGCTGGATATTCTCCATCCAACGAAAGAACTCCTCGCGCCCGCGCTCGGGCACGAATTTTACCCGCCCGTCACGCGCCGCTGCGATCGGCGCCTCGGCGAGCTTCTTCGCATCGGCGTACCATTGCTCGGTGAGATAGGGCTCGACCGGCACGCCGCCGCGATCGCCATAGGGCACGGCATGGGTGTGCGGCTCGATCTTCTCGACGAGGCCCAACTCCTCCATCTCCGCCACGATCTTCTTGCGCGCGTCGAAGCGGTCGAGGCTGCGGTACTTCTCCGGCGCGTTGTCGTTTACGCGCGCGAACTTGTCGAAGATGTTGATGGCTTCCAGGTCGTGACGTCGGCCGACCTCGAAATCGTTGAAATCGTGCGCCGGCGTGATCTTCACCGCACCGGAGCCCTTCTCCGGGTCGGAATATTCGTCGGCGACGATCCGGATCCGGCGCCCGACCAGCGGCAGCACGGCATGCTTGCCGATCAGGTGCTTCCACTTCGGATCGTCGGGATGCACGGCAATACCCGTGTCGCCCAGCATCGTCTCCGGCCGCGTCGTCGCCACGACGATGAATTCGTCGGTCGAGCCCTCGATCGGGTACTTGAAATACCAGAGGTTCCCCTTCACCTCGCGCGACTCGACCTCGAGGTCGGAGATCGCCGTCAGCATCTTGGGGTCCCAGTTGACCAGCCTGAGGTCCTTGTAGATCAGGCCGGCCTTGTAAAGGTCGACGAACACTTTCAGGACGGCGCGCGACAGCCCCTCGTCCATGGTGAAGCGCTCGCGGCTCCAGTCGCAGGAGGCGCCGAGGCGGCGGAGCTGGCCGGTGATGGTGCCGCCCGAATAGGCTTTCCACTCCCAGACCTTGGCCAGGAACTCCTCGCGGTTCAGGAGCGTCTTGTTGGCATCGTTCCTGGCCGCGCCCTCGACGGCGAGGCCGCTGCCCTCCTGCTCGAGGTTGCGGACCACGACCATCTGGGTGGCGATGCCGGCGTGATCGGTGCCGGGCTGCCAAAGCACGTCGTCGCCCTTCATGCGGCGCCAGCGGATCAGCACGTCCTGCAGCGTATTGTCGAGGGCGTGGCCCATGTGCAGGCTGCCCGTGACGTTGGGTGGCGGAATGACGATGCAGTACGGCGGCTTTGCCGATTCGGGATGGGCACGGAAAGCACCTGCCCGTTCCCATTCGGGATAACGGCGAGCTTCGATTTCCTTGGGGTCGTAGGTCTTGTCGAGCATCTTTGCCTTATAAACGAAAAACGCCCCCTCAACGAAAACGCCACGGGCGTCGCCGTGGCGTTTGGCTGGGGTGGGTGCCCCTGGATTCAGGGGTGGTTAACGGCGTGTCAGCCGGACGATCTCGCGTTCGACGAACCGTTCGACCATCGGTGGCAGGTTGCAATCCAGCCACTCCTTCAGCATGGGCCGCAGCATTTCCTTGACCAGGTCCTCAATGGTCTTGCCGTTGCCGTCGATGCTCGGCCCGGGTTCGTGGGCCGCAGGCTGCGGCACGCTTTCCTGGACGGCCTGGTTGAGACGGGCAAACGCCGAGCTGGCGGCGCCGACGACGCCCGAGCCGACGAGTGCATCGCCCGGCGGCGGCTCGACGGAAGGCTGCGGCATCTCCGCTGCCCGGGCCGGATCGATCCGCGGCAGCGGAATCGGCTTCGTGTCCGCCGGGCCGGATCTGGGTTCCTCGATGAGGTCGGTCAGCAACAGGACGTCGTCGCGGCCGGCCACGGCCGGCTGCGGCTCGGATGAGGAAACGACGGTCGGGCGGGCGGACTGGTTCGAGGCTTGCTGGCGACCGACCTGGGCGCGCGCCTCGTCGTCGGAAATGATCTTGCGAATGGACGCCAGTATGTCGTCCATCGAAGGGTCGTTGTTTGCGCTGCGCGCTTCGCTCATTTGCCGCTGGTTCCTGAAGAGGCCCCACCGCCACCCGTGATACCGCCGTTGACGCCGCCGCCCGAATCGCTGTTGCCCCAGCCGATCCAGCGCGAGCCGACATCATTATAATACCTCTCTTCGTCGTAATACTCGACCGGCAAAGCGAGAGTCCGCGCCGTCAACCGCCCGATATTGTTCAGAACACCGTAGTAGAAAACCTGAACATCGTGCCGCGCCCGGATCAGATTGACCTGGGCGTTGAGCAGCTCCTGCTCCGCGTTCAAGACGTCGAGGGTAGTGCGCGACCCGACCAGGGCCTCCTGCCGGACGCCGTTCAAGGCCACCTCGTTGGCCCGCACCTGGGCTTCGAATGAAGTCACCTGCGAACGTGAGGAATCGAGCTGTCGCCAGGAGGTGATGGCGTTTTGCGCCGCCTGGCGGCGGGCACTGTCGAGCGCGCTACGCCTCTGCCCCACGAGTTCCTTCGCCTGCCTGATCTTCGACCACTCGCCGCCACCCTGATAGATCGGGATCGTGGCCTGCACGCCCAGAATATAGTTGTAGTATCTGTCTCCGGGGACCTGCACGTCGAATTGCTGCTGGATCGTGCCCACGAGATTGACTTGGGGCAGCAGGGCGCCAACCGCGCTGTTGACCCCGTACGAGGCCGCCGTGATCAGGTACTGCGCGTTGATCGGGTTGGGTCCGGCGTCCATGGCCAAGGCCACGGTCTCCTCTTCGGAGTTTGGCAATCCTCCGACAAGGGGAATTTCGCCCAGCTTGGTTGGCCTCACGCCGATCGTGCGCTTGAACGCGGCCTCGGAGATCCGGACGTTGGTCTCGGACTGGACGAGTTCGGCCCTGGCAAATTCCAGCCGGGCTTCGGCCTGCGACACATCGGTAATCGTCAGTTCGCCAACGCGAAATCGCTCGCGCGTCGCGTCGAGTTGCTGCGTGAGAACATTGACGTTGTTTCGCCTGGCATCCGTGGTGGCAATGTCCCTGATTAGGTCTGCATACGAGGTCACTGCCGCCAGAAGCACAGTCTGTTCGGTATTTGCGAGCGCCGCCCGTTGGGCCTGGATGTTGGCCTGTGCCGCCTTCGTGTTGGCAACGGTCGTGCCGCCAAGAAAGAGCGGCTGGGTCAACTGAAGCGTGGTGGACTTGCCGTTCAGCGTGGCGAAGCTGTTCGGGCTGATCTGGGGATAGTTGGCGTCGATGTTCTTGTTGAAATTAAGCGACAGCGACACTTTCGGCCGCCAGTTCGCGACCGCCTGGGCAAGCGATTCGTCGGTCTGCCGCAACAGTGCCCGGCCGGCCAGGAGATCGGGATTGGAGTTGTAGGTCGTCGACAGCGCCTCGACCAGGCTCTGCGACCGGGCGCTCGGCGCCGCGCCCAAGCCAACTGCCAGCGCAATTCCTGCCGCAGTGAAGGCGTGGCTCAGACCGGGCCGTATACGCATTGGATTACTCTTCATGTGTGGAGAAGACCCTACCACTGGGGGAACAGGCAATGGTAGTCCCCGATCCAATTCAAAAACCGGGCCCTTGCCGCATCAAAAGGTGAAGCGCGGCGGCGGGGTGAATCCAGGAAGAAGGGGTGTTCCGGCGTCGAACAGCGGACGGCCCGAGGTGACGCCGCTGTCCTTCACGAAAATCTGGGCCACCCCCATCGCGCCGGGCGCTCCGGATACGATGGTCGCCAACCGGCCGCCTTCCGCCATCTGATCGAGGATCGCCTGGGGAAGCTGCCGGACCGCACCCTCGACCAGCACCACGTCGTAAGGCGCCGACCCCGGCCCGCCCTGCTCCAGCGAGCCCGCCACCCATTGTATGCCACTGAGCGCGAGCTCCTTGGCGATCTGCGCGGCCGCCGCGGCCAGCCCTGGGTCACTTTCGACGGCCGTCACCGTCTTCACGAGCCGTGCCAAAAGCGCGGCGCCATAGCCGCGGCCCGCGCCGACGACGAGGGCCCGGTCTCCGGGCTGCGGCTGCAGCGTCTGGATCAACCTCGCCAGGACCATGGGTTCCATGAGGTAGCGCCCGCCGCCCAGCGGCACGTCGTCGTCGGCATAGGCCACCGAACGCAGGGCTTCAGGAAGGAACCGTTCCCGGGGCAGTTCACCAACGGCGGTCAGGAGCGCGGCATTGGTCACTTTGTTCGGCCTGAGCTGGCCTTCGACCATGTTGCGGCGCGCGAGAGTGAAATCCGTCATTTGGGACCCTCAATATATAGGGGTGCTTATAGGCGGCGGGCGGCAACAGCGTCAAAGGGCGCCACGTCGCGGCCCCCTGGTACTTGCTTTGACCGCTCAGCTTGACCGGTCTGTCGCGGCATGGGTATAGCACCGCCGTTCCTCGCGCGGCCTGGTGGCAGAGTGGTGATGCAGCGGACTGCAAATCCGCGTATGCCGGTTCGATTCCGGCCCAGGCCTCCACAAACCGCGTCGACCGATGCCCTTGCGTGGGCGGGGATGCTCTGTCAAAAGATCGCGCCTTCGCGGGCTGGATACCGCCGTCCGCGACGATTTCATTCCGGAGTAGCTCAGCGGTAGAGCAGGCGACTGTTAATCGCCCGGTCGTAGGTTCGAGTCCTACCTCCGGAGCCAATCGGGGCCGTTCTCGCAAGAGGGCGGCCCCTTTTTGCCTATGGAGTTGCCCCCATGGCCAAGCCTCCCTCGCCCGACGAAAAGGCCGAACTGGTCGACCATGTCGCGGCCTTCCAAGGGTATTTCAAAGTCGGTCGATATTTCTTCCGGCACACCCTCTTTCAGGGCGGGCAAAGCCCCGTCATCAGCCGCGAAGTCTTCGAGCGCGGCCATGCCGCGGGCGTCCTGCCTTACGACCCGCTGCGCGACGAGGTCGTCCTGATTCGCCAGTTCCGGGCCGGATCGTATGTCGCCGGCCGCCACCCCTGGAGTTGGGAGACGGTCGCCGGGATCATCGAGGAGGGTGAGACGCCCGAAGGTGTCGTCCGTCGCGAAGCGGGCGAGGAAGCGGGAATCGAGGTTGGCGATCTGATCCCCATTCACGACCTCATGCTGAGTCCGGGTGCGATGTCGGAGTCGTGCAGGGTCTTTCTCGGCCGGGTGGACACGACAACTGCCGGCGGCGTGTTCGGCCTCGAGTCGGAAGGCGAAGACATTTTGGTCAGGGTCGTGCCGTTCGACGAGGCGCGCGCAATGCTCGATGGCGGGGAAATCGACAATGCCGTCGCCGTGATCGCCTTGCAGTGGCTGGCGCTCCATCGCGCCGAGGTCAGAGACCGCTGGCGGTAACGATCGATTTTGAAACCCGCAATGTTCGCCCAAGGTTCGCCCAAGACGACGGACGCTGAACTCAGTCGAACCGAGTGCCGACCTGACGATAATGCCAGTGAGGAATGCGCGGCGGCTCCATCGGGACGCCCGCTTCGCCGATGTTTCGGAACGGCCCTTCGAAGACGACGAGATGAACGTCCTGGCGGCGTACCTGGAGTGTCGTCTCGACCACGTCGGTCAATGATTTGATCAGAACCAGAACGACCTCGGGCGGCCTTCCCTGCGACATCACCACCGCTGCATTGTTTGTGGTCTCCGGTGACGGTTCTTCACCCGCTTCTGCTGCTTTAAACGGCCGGAAGCCAGGGTCACATGGATGCAAGGCACGAATTTCTCCTTTGAAGGATGAAAAGAGGTGATTGTTTCATCGTTGGGTCTTTCCGCCCGGTGGAAGCAGCATGGAAGAACGCGCGGGCTGTATCGACGATTGCCTCTGAGCCGGTTGCGCTTGAGCCCGCTCCCTGTCTACCGTCCGCCCGGGAGCGCAGGGTCCAGCATAGCGAGCACGCCATGAACGTCCGGTCGGGTTTCATCGAAAGCATCGGCAACACGCCGATGATCAAGCTGCGCGCCGCATCCGCCGCCACGGGATGCACCATCCTCGGCAAGGCCGAGTTCCTCAATCCCGGCGGCTCGATCAAGGATCGTGCGGCGCTGGCCATCATCGAGGACGCCGAGAAGAAGGGAACGCTTCGGCCGGGCGGCGTCATCGTCGAAGGCACCGCCGGCAACACCGGCATCGGCATCGCGCTGGTGGCCAATGCGCGCGGCTACCGCGCCGTCATCGTGATGCCGGAGACGCAGAGCCAGGAGAAGAAGGACATGCTGCGCCTGTGCGGCGCCGACCTTCGCCTCGTCCCCGCCCTGCCCTACGCCAATCCCGGCAACTACGTGCGCTACTCCGGCACGCTGGCCGAGGAACTCAACGCCCAGGAGCCGAACGGCGCGATCTGGGCCAACCAGTTCGACAATGTCGCCAATCGCGACGGCCACTATCGCACCACCGGCCCCGAGATCTGGGACCAGACCGACGGCAAGGTCGACGGCTTCACCTGCTCGGTCGGCAGCGGCGGCACACTGGCCGGCATCGCGCGTGCACTGAAGGAGCGCAATCCCAACGTCAAGATCGCGCTCAGCGATCCGATGGGATCAGTCCTCTACAACTGGCACGTCAAAGGCGAGCTGAAGGCCGAAGGCAACTCGATCACCGAAGGCATCGGTCAGGGCCGCGTCACCGCCAATCTCGAGGGGACGCCGATCGACATGGCCTACCAGATCACCGACGAGGAAGCATTGCCGGTCCTGTTCGACCTCATCGTGCACGAGGGACTGGTGCTGGGCGGATCGACCGCGATCAATATCGTGGGTGCGATGCGGCTCGCCCGCGACCTCGGACCAGGCAAGACGATCGTCACGATCCTGGCCGACGGCGGTTCACGCTATCAATCCAAGCTGTTCAACCCGGCGTTCCTGCGCGAGAAGAACCTGCCGCTGCCGCCTTGGATGAAATGAGCCGTCTCCGATGAGCCGGGTCGTCGTCTGCGGCAGCCTCAACATGGATGTCGTTGTGCAGAGCGCGCGGCGGCCGGCCGCCGGCGAGACGCTTCTCGGCGGCAAGGTCTCGTTCCTGCCCGGCGGCAAGGGTCTCAACCAGGCCATCGCCTCCGCGCGCCTCGGCTTCCCCACCACGATGAGAGGCGCTGTCGGCAATGACGCGTTCGGCAGGACCCTGAGGAAATTCCTGACCGAGAACGGCATCAACCAAGGTGGCGCAAGGGTTGTCGATGGACCGGCGACCGGCGTTGCCCTGATCCAGGTCGCAGAAGGCGACAACGCAATCACCGTCGCGTCGGGCGCCAACATGCATTTCACGGCCGCGATGGTTCCCCAGATCCCGAGCCCGAGCATCGTCTGGGTGGCCCAGTTCGAAACGCCGGTCGCTGTCACCGAGACAATCTTCGGACGGGCGCGCGCCGTTGGCGCCCGTACCATCCTCAATATGGCTCCGTTCGTGCCGCATCCGGCTCGGCTTCTGAAGAAGGTGGACATCGTCGTCCTGAACGAAATTGAACTCTCTCAAGCGGTCGGCATCGATCTGGATGCCGGAAGCGCGCTCGGCAAGATCGTGGCGGCTTGCGAAAAACTACGGGCGCTGGGTCCAAGTACGGTAGTCGCGACGCTCGGCCGACGGGGCGCGGTTGTGGTGAGTGCCGAGGGCACGACGCACGTTCCAGGCTTCAAGGCCAAGGTCGTCGACACGACCGGCGCCGGCGACTGTTTCGTGGGCGCCCTGGCGGCCCGTCTCGCGGCCGGCGCCTCCCCCGCCGAGGCGGCACGCTACGCCAATGCCGCCGCTGCCTGTTCCGTCGAGCGATTGGGCGCGGCGCCATCGATGCCGACAGCCAGGGAAGTTGCAGCCCGTCTGGCGAGGGCTTAAATCCCCTCCATGGTCGAAGAACTTTTCCGTCAGGACGCCTATCTCAAAGAAGCCCAGGCTACCGTGACCGCGCTCGACGAGCGCGGCGTGCGGCTGGACCGGTCCATCTTCTATCCGACCGGCGGCGGTCAGCCTGGCGACACCGGCCTGCTGCGCTGGGACGGCGGCGAGGCCAGGGTCGTGGATGCGCTCAGGGCCGACGGCGGCGACGTGCTCCATGTGCTGGCGCCTGATGCGCCGCGGCCGGACGTCGGCGCCAGCGTCCAGAGCGCGCTCGACTGGGAACGCCGCTACCTGCACATGCGCATGCATACCGCGCTGCATGTCATGTCGGCGGTCATCAAAGGCAACGTCACCGGCGGCCAGGTCGGCGCCGACAAGAGCCGGCTCGATTTCTACCTCGAGGGCGAGGTGCCGGCCAAGGAATGGGTGACCGAGGAAATCAACAAGCTGATCGCCCTCGACCGGCCTGTGACGCCGCAATGGATCACCGACGAGGAACTGAATGCCCGGCCCGAGCTGGTGAAGACC
>JAUXST010000808.1 GCA_030679805.1 Reyranella sp.
GAGAGGCGGTGGAGCGATGAAGACCAAATCGTCGCCCTCCTTGCGGACCACCACTGCTTCGGACGAGGGGCTCGGCGTCGGCCAGGTCGCGATCTGCGGGAAAAGTCCCTGGAAGGGATCGATCGCCATCGCCAGCACGGCAGTCGTCGGGCCGCTGCCGGGTCGCGCCGTGATCGGCACGAGGAAGACCATGCGCGGCCGTGACGGCGTTCCGTCGAGATGCACGTCGACGATGTCCTGGCGCCGCTCGGTAGGATTGGCTGCGACGGCCATGGGCGCCCTCATCGTCTCCTTGTCGGGCGCGCCTTCCTCGCCGGACTGGGCCAGCAGCCTGCCATCTGGTGCAATGAGCGAGACGCCCGTTCGTTCGGTATTGCCTGCCAGCGCTTCGGCGAACAGCAGCTGCACCGCCTGTTCAGCGTCGCGGTCGGAGGGCAGGCGCTCGAGCGACAATCCCCGAAGAGAGGCCGCCAGAAGCTCGGCGTCGATCATACGCTCCAGCAGCCACTTGTTGATCTGCTGGGCCTTCAAGCGGGCTATCGCCTCCTGCTGTGAGGACCGTTCCCTGCGGGAGGTGTGCTCGAGGTCCCTGATGTACAGGAAGCCGATCGCGGCAAGGCTCGCCGACACCAGGAGCCAGGCGATCACCAGGCGGAGGGTCTGCCGTTTCATGGCCGTTCGTATGTCGGGCAGGTCGACGGCGCGTTTCGGCCCGCTGTGCAGATACCAGGCGCCAAAGCCGATCAGCGACCATGCCACGACATAGGTTGCCAGCATCCAGGGCGACACCAGGTGCTTGAGGAAGGCTGCGGTATGGGCGACAGGGTCCGCGGGCCCGGCCGTGATCAGCCAGGCGCCGGCGAAGGCATAGCCTATGCCCACCATGCTGAGGGCGACGAAAAGCCAGCGACTGTTATCGAACCACCGCGACACCATGGGGCGTACCCCTACTTGCAAGTTTGGCAGACGTGTATCTCCAGTAGAGAACAATTATTAGTTGTATTTTCTCATAATAGCACATAAAGTACGAAAGTAACTAAATGCTAATGAATATCACTGAATTATTGTGATAATTGTTATCAGCGTTTATTTTTGGAAATAGAATGTCCAAATGTGACTTCACCCGCGTGTGTTGGGGGAGTGCGGTCATCCGTTCACTTTCATACTTCCTGAGTGGTTCTTTGGTCGGCCTATGCGCGCTCCAGGGGCAGGGGGCGACGCTCAGCGTCGACAGCAAGACCATCCCCGGACTGACAGCGAAGTCCTCGATCGCCACCCATACGATCCGCCTGTCCGGTCCGATCGAGGAGGGCGATGCCGATAAGCTGCGCGTCATCCTGGCCCGCCTCAAGACGACCACCCCGCCAACCTTGGACAAGCCGCTCGCCACCATCGAACTCAGCAGCGCCGGCGGCGACGTCTATGAGGGCCTCAAGATCGGCTATCTGCTGCGCGAGTACAGCGTCGCATCGGTCGTGCGGGCCAAGGATCTCTGCCTGTCGGCTTGCGCGCTGGCCTTCCTCGGCGGCACTGCAAGTCGCTCCGGTCCGACCTTCGTGCCGAGCCGCAGCATCGAGATCGGCGGCCAGGTCGGCTTTCACAATTTCTCCCTGAATACCAGCAGCGACCAGATCCCCGCGGCAAAGGGCGGCCGGGAGGGTCTGGTCGTGGGCTTCGGCATGGCCCGCGGCGGAGCGTCGGCGCTGGTGCGCTATGCCTCGACAATGGGCATCGACATGTCCTTCGTTGCACGCCTGCTCGGCCGCTCGACGGAGCAGTGGGAATATATCGACAGTGCTCAGACGTTCATGACGCTGCAGGTATGTCCCATCGGCCTCGAGCGTCCCCGGGCGAGCCCGGCGGCGATTGCCGCTAACATCTGCAACAACGTGACCGCCGGGTTCAGCCCAGCGTCGCCGCTGCAAGCCCGGCAATTCACGCCGCGCGAGGGCAAGCGGCACATGCTCGAGCAGGTTCAGCAGAACATCGAGACCTTCTCGATGAAAGGGCCGCTGGTGGCCCAGCTCAAGGCGGTCCTCGCCACGCGCGATGATCAGCTGATCGACGCCGTCTACAACGATCTGCGCAGCGCCGGGATTCCGCTGCCGGAATCGCTCGGCGCCTTCTTCATGGTCACCGGCTATTTGGCCGGCGCCTATAGCCTGGAATGCCACGTGAGCTTCTCGCGCGACAATCCCGACCGGTTCGATGTCGTCCTGGAGGGGCCGGATGGGCCAGTGAAACCCTTTCAGTCGCCGCCGCCCGCCTGTCCGGGACTCTTCCTTTACGACAAGGACGACATGCTCAACCCGCGGCGCTAGCCTCGAACATCGACAGGCGACGTCGACCGGCCGTCAACCCGTTTCCAGGTCGCCGGCCGTTGCGATGTTTCGTTCAGCGTTGACTAGTGGCGGCTCGTCTGACCGCCGCTGCTCGGCGCGCGCGCCGGCGCGACGGCAGGGGTTGCCGGAGCGGAGGCCGGAATCATCCGGGCCGGGGCGCCGTGCGTGTACGACGTCGCTTGCGGCGCACTTGCCGTGTGCGTGGCGCCGCGAGTCCAACCATTGTTCTGGCCATTGGTGCCAGTGCTCTGACCAGTGCCCTGACCGTTGCCGTTCCACCCCGTATGCGCCGGCGGAGTCGTGCCCAGTGCTGGCGGCTGGTCGTTATGGTTCCAGCCGTTGTGATTGCCGCGATCCCAGCCGTAGTGGTTGCCGTTGTCGTGGCCGCCCGCGCGCTGGCCGTCGTTGCGTTCACGATTGATCTGCCGGCTTTCGCGATCGAGCCTGCCGTCGAGCCGCTGGCGTTCGCCAGAGGTCACGACGCCGTCGGCGCGCGCGCGCGCCTCGTAGCGGTCGATGCGCTGTTCACCCTGCTGGAGGCGAGAAGCTTCGCTCCGTGTGAGTGAACCGTCACGACGTCCGGCATCGATGCGCTGCTGCTGGGCAGCTTCGCGCTGGTCGATGCTCCACATCGATTGGGCGGAAGCGCCACCGGCGGCGAAGAGACTTATCGTAAGCACTGCATAGGGAATTGTACGGAGTTTGGACATGGGTTCCTCAATGCGTAGGGTCGACGGAAAATTATTCACCGTCTTGTGAGTCGCTACGCACCTCCGACAACCGGCATCCCTCGATTCTGCCTGGGATCGCGTCGATTGCTCATTCTACAAGAAGAATACACAAGTTTGTCACCGCGCGGCCGGAATGATTGGAAAATTACCGACGCGAAAGAATTTGAGACGCACGCTACGACCGCACCGTGCGGCCACAATCCCGCTCGTAACCCCCTCTACGGAAACCTTACCAAGGGAGACAGTCATGACTCGCCTGAATGTACGGACTCTTCTGTTGGCCGGGATCGCAGGTTCGATGGTTCTCGCCGCTGCGGTCAGCGCCCAGGCAGACGACGGTGACCGCTGGGAGCGGGACCGGGGCCGCGATCGCCATCACTACGTGCCGGAGCACAGGCATCATGTGGTGCATGAGCACTACGTCGAGGCGCCGCGCCGGGTGGTCTATGAGCGCCCGCCTGTCGTCTACGTGCCGGCGCCAGTCTATCAGGCGCCGATGTATTCTCAGCCGGCCGATCCCAGCCTGAACTTCAACTTCACCATTCCGCTGCGTTAGCGCGCCGGTCGCGGCGGGGCTCCGCCTCGCCGCGACTATCCCGCCGCCAGCACCGCGAGATAGGCCTCGGCGTCGACGCCGTCCGAGGCGGCCCCGGCGAAGCCGACATAGCCGTCGGGGCGGATCAGCCTCAGGGCCTTGGCGTGCTCGCCGACTGCGGGGGCCGCCACGACCAGCCTCGGATATTTCGTTGCCAGTGCGGCCACGGCGTCAGCCGGGCCGATCGCCGTGAACTTCGTGCCGCCGGCGTCCGGCGGCAGCCGGTCGGGCCAGCGCGCGCCCGCCGCCGGTCCGCTGACGCTGTACGCGCCTGACGCCGTCAGCGGGCTGTCCGGATAGGCGATGTCCATTTCCGAGAGCTGGTTGGCGATCATGTGCTGCAGTACCGGGAACCCTGCAGCGAACTTCACGATCGTGTTGCGCAGACCCTGCGCGATCGGGTTGCGCAGTGTCGCGGCCTCGGTGAGGCGACCGGCGTTGCGCAGCACCATCTCGCCCACCGTGCTGCGCTCGGGTGAATAGCTGTCGAGCAGGGCGGGCTTGGCCGCGCCTTCGATCACGAGGCCCAGCTTCCAGGCGAGGTTGAAGGCGTCCTGCATGCCGGTGTTCATGCCCTGGCCGCCAGCCGGACTATGGATGTGCGCGGCGTCGCCCGCCAGGAACACGCGCCCCTTGCGGTAATCCTTCACCTTACGCTCATTGATGCGGAACGCTGCCAGCCAGAACGGATCCTTCATTACGATACCGGGCGAGCCGCGCAGCGCCATCAGCGCATTGATCTCCTCGAGGGTCGGATCGGGGTGCTTCTCGTCGCCCGCCGCCGGGCCGAGGTCGGCAATTACCCGCCAGCGATCGCCGACGATCGGGAAGAACGCCAGGATGCCGTCGCGGTGCCAGAAGATGTGAAGCCTGTCCTTGGGCTCGAGCCCGGAGACACGACCGTCGGCCAGCGCCCAGTGGCTCTCGAGTGTCGAGCCCTCGAAGGTGAAGCCGAGCCCGTGCCGCACCGCGGAGTGTGCGCCGTCGCAGCCTACCAGCCAGTCGGCGCCTACCGTTTCGCTCGAACCGTCTTCCTTGCGAAGCGTGGCTTCCACCGCCGTGCCCTTGTCCGTGAAGCCCGCCAGCTCGGTACGGCGCTCGGCCTTGACGCCGGCCGCCGCCAGGTGCTCCTCCAGCACGCGCTCGCTCTCGCTTTGCGGGATCATCAGCGCGTAGTTGAAGCGGCTGTCGATCGAATCGAGCGTGACGTTGGCCACGATCTCCTTGCCGGTCGAGATCTGCGCGCCGTGCGCGGCGAAGCCCGCCGGGATGAATTCCTTGGCGTAGCCCGCGTCGTCGAACAGCTCGAGCGTGCGGCTCCAGATGACCAGCGCCTTGGACTTGTCCGTGCGCTCGGCGTTCTTGTCGACGATGCGCACCGATATACCCCGGCGCGTCAGCTCGTTCGCCAGGGTGAGTCCGACTGGCCCGGCGCCGACGATCAGAACCTTCGGATTGCTAGCCATGTGATCTGCTCCCTTAGGGATTCACTCTTCCGGCCCGAACCCTAAGGTCCGTGCGCTCGGTGTCCAGACGCAGCTTTAGGACTCCTGCGGTGTCGGCGGCAGCATCCGGTCGATGGCACTGATCCAGGCCTCGCGCGCGGCCTCGACCGACAGGCCGTGACGTTCGCGCATGCGCCCCCAGCTTTCGAAATCGGTTAGCGCCTCGAGGGCGATCACGAGCTGGTTGCGTTCGGCTTCCGGGAGGGCCGAGAGCTCCGGCCGGTACATCAGGTGCAGGCGCGCGGCGACAACATCGCGCATGCGCTCGATCCGCACCTTGAGCAGCTCCGATTCGTGCTGGTTGTGCAGCAGCGCGCGCCATAGCGGCAACCATCGCTCGCAGATGCCGGAGCGCGTCTCGACCTGGGATCGGAGCCGGGTCTGCCGGTCGGCGTCGACATGGCGGATCACGGCCTGGGCCATGCCCTGGGCGAAGGCGTGGTCGGCGGCGGCAAAGCTCAGCGCAAGGAGGTCGGCAAAGCGCTCGAACACGGACCGGGTGGAGTAGCCGGCACGTTTGGCGATCTGGGACGCCGTCGGCGGTTGCGGCCTTTCGCGCAGGAGATCGAGGTAGGCCTCGATGATCAATCGCCGGGTCCGCTCGCTCCGCAGGCGGCGGCCGTCGATCCGGCGCTTGCTGGAAGAGGGGGCGGTCACAACGGGAACATCGACCATCTCAGAATATGCTCCAGACCGCGCGCCAATCCCCAGCAGTGTGATGTCCTTCGCCGCATCGCGCCAGCATACTCAGCGACGCAGGGCTCAATCGGCAGCGGGCGGCCCGAACGTCTTCCTCCGAGGCAGCGGTGATCGGTCTCTCGTTCGGGTCGATCGTCCGGTGAAGTGGCATGTAGATGCCATCTTGCCAGCGAGGTCGCTGATGGGCCAGTACTTGGGTGGAACAATGAGACTCACGGAGACCGATCATGCGTTTGCAGCTTCTATCCTCTTTTCTGTCCCTCCTCGCCCTGACGATGCTTCCCGCCGCCGTCCAGGCCGACCAGGCTGCCGCCTCCGCCTGTGCGGGCAAGCTCTCGAAGGAGGGCCAGATGCTCTACGAAAAGGCGGCGCCGACGGTGTCGCCGACCAACAATATCAAGGACGCGCTGACCGCCGTCGCCCGGCCCCTGGTGATGAACGGAACCATGTCGCGCGGCGTCGCGCGCGACGCCGCGGAAGCCGCCGGCGAATGCATGAAGCTGGCGAATTGATCCTCCGCAGATCCGCCGCACCGCGCCGGATGGTCTTGCGGAACTAAGTCGAAAGGTCGTGGCGTGATGTGAGTTCCCACTTTCCTGGTGGTACTCGCCACCCTTGCCTTCGTCGTCGCCACGACGGCGCGCGCTCAAGTCTATTGCACCGGACCGGGCGTACCTGTGGACTGCGTCGTTCGCCCTGCCGAGGTGGTCCGGCCGGGTGTCGGCGCGCCGGGTGTCGGCGTTGCGCCCGGCGTGGGCGCCGGCGCAGACGACCGCGATTCCAACCGTGGTGGTCCCGTCAATCGGCCCCGACGCCGCGATGGCCTTTCGGCTTGCTGCCCGCATTGCCACCGACTTCGGCGCCATCGTCGATGGCGTGCACCTTCCGCGCGGCCGTCCGGACGACATCAACATCGCAGCCCAAGCCATGCCTTTCCTCAAGGATCAGGACAGGAGCCGACTGAACGGGCGCCTGCACAACACTGAAGGCGCCTGCGCGAGCACGCGGCCGCCATCGCGGGCGCTACGCTCCGTACCGGTTGGGACACGACGCTCGACACGTTGGTCGAGATGGGGCGCTCGGCCGACCTCCTGGTCATGGGCGCCTATGGCCGTGGCCAGCTGAGCGGCTTCCTCGGTCTCGGCGGCGCCACTAGCAAGGTCATCTCCTCCTGCCCGGTGCCAGTCCTGATGGCGCACTAGTATTTCTGCACAGAGGTTTTGACGGGTTGCGCGCGGCATCGTGGTGGCTCAACGGCGACGCCGCTTGGCGAACGCCGCCTCAACGCTCGGCATGACCAACCACCCAATGCCTTCACCCATAGCGTCCAATTCTTTCGCCGTGCTCGACGAGACGTGGAGGAACTAGGCTTCGCAGATGAAATGCACCATGGGTATCGACGAATCGATGCGCCCAGCGACGCCATGAAGCTTGAACTCTTCGTTGAAGTCGCTGGCCTCCCGAAGACCCCGCACAATGTGCGTCGCGCCGATCTTGCGGGCATATGCTATCAGGCTCTGATTGGTGTACTCGCCAACCCCTAGCGCGCCTTCGAAGAGCAGGTCGCCTGAGCGCAGCTCACTCGCATTGGCAACCGCCTCCGGCCAATGCTCGACAATCGACCGCTCGATGAGCCTCAGGCTTTCCTCCACGTCGAATGCGCGTTGCTTCTTGACGTTTGTTCCGATAGCAACATGGACTTCGTCAAAGGTCATCAGCGCCTTGCCAATGATGCCCAAATGCCCACGCGTTATGGGATCGAAAGATCCAGCGTAGAGAGCTTTGGTCCTGCCAGCCTTGCGCATGTGAAACGCCAGCCTCCCTTCCTCGTCGCGATACGCCGATGCTTCCACGATACAGACTGAACGTTCAAGTGTAGAGAGGCTCGCTCGACCGTCTTTGACGAAATGCTTATGTCAGCTTCGGGTCTAATGCAGCAGTCGTTTAACCCGTCAAAACTTCTGTGCAACGCTACTAGGCCCGATCTTCATTCCCGCCTGCTTGAGATAGGTCAATGCTGGTGGTCGACGGCTCTCTAACTTCAACCAATGCGCGTCTGTCATCGCCTCTTCGCTGTCATCGCGTTGCTGGTGGCTGGCTATGTCGTTTCCGCGGTGGCGCAGACTGGCCCCCTGCCGCCGGGCCAGGTGATCGTCGGCCCGATCGTACGTGGCCAGAGTTTCAATCCGGGCGGACCGGCGCCGCCGCCGCCTATTTTGCCCCGGGGATGGGGCACATCGGTGGCATCGATCACCACCGGCACGGAAGCCAACGATTTCCTGTTTCCCAATATCAACAGCGCCTCGACGCATTCCTTCGTGGAATCCGCGTCCTCGCCGGCCGCCGTCGTCCTGACCAGCGCGCCCGTGCAGTATGTCCGCTTCTATGATCCCGGCAACGCCGGCCAGGTCGGCAACTTCATCGTCCCATCGAACGCCGTGCGCGGTCTTACGCCGGCCCAGATCAAAGATGTGCTGGCGCTGCCTTTCCAACCGACGATGCAGACCATCGTGAAAGTGCCGACAGGCACCTGCCTCCTGATCGGCAAGGCGGGACCGATCACGAATTCGCTCACTCAGGCGCCGCTGGGGTTCTGGGGCAATGGCGGCGCGACGCAAGCCTACATCATCGGCAAGGATAATGGTGGAGGCTGCAGCTCGACGACCCTGTCCCCGACGTTCATTTCGGCGGGCAGCTTTCTGCAGGGGCAGGCGATCGGCGGTTTGGCGCTGGTCTACGGACCGCACGCCGGCGGCGGCAACGCCGGCGCCGTCGCGACCGCGCTCGATCGGGGTCCTTACCCGATGCAGTTCAGCGGCATGGGCGGTTTGTACAACAGCCTCGATCTGCTGAACTACGGCGATCCCACGCAGCTGCGCGTCGCGCTCCTTCAGCTCGATGGCGAGATTCACACCACGACCCAGACGGTGCTGCTGGGCGACAGTCTCTATCTGCGCCAAACGGTGCTGGGCCGTATGCGGCAGGCCTCCGCCCGGACGAGCACGGGCCCTGCGTCCGCGCTCGCCTATGGCGGCCCGATGCTGGCCTCGGCCGATGCCGGGACTTCGCGCTCCCGCGACATTCAGTCCGATTATGGCCCCGGCCTCGCCGACGCCCGGCCAGGAGACAATGACGAGTCACCTCGCGACGCGGCATCCGAAACAGAGTTCTGGATGCAGGGCGTCGCGGCTTGGGGGCAGCTCCAGGGCATCGGCGATACCGCTGGCGTCAGCCGCAATCTCGGCGGCTTCTTTGCCGGCGCCGACCATCGCCTGGCATCCAGCTGGTTCGTGGGCCTTGCCGGAGGTTTTACGAACTCGTCGGTCGGCATGGGCGACCGGTCGAGCACCGCCGCCATCAGCAGCCTCCATGTCGCCGGCTACACCGGCGCGGCCTTCGGTCCGTGGGACGTGCGCGCCGGTGCTGCGGCGAGCTTCAACACGGTCGCCACCAGCCGCAACATCATCATTCCCGGCTTCTATGATGCCGAGAGCGCGCGCTATGGCGCGACAACGACGCAGATCTTCACTGAGGCGGGCTACCGCGCAGTGTTCGGCAAGATCGCCGCCGAGCCCTTCGCCGGATTTGCCGTCGTGCATCTCGACACCGGCGGCTTTGCCGAAAGCGGAAGCCCCGGCAGCGCCGGCCTCAGCGCCTCGGGCAGCAGCGACACGCTGGGCTTCTCCACCCTTGGCATGCGCGCCGCCACCAGCGTCGAGTTCAGCGACAGCATGGTGCTGACACTGCAGTTGTCCGTTGCCTGGCAGCATGCCTACGGCAACACGGCCGCCACCTCGACCCTGGCGTTCAATGCCAATGGCGCGTCCTTCACCACTACGGCGCTGCCACTGGCGCGCGATGTGGCGATCGTCGAGGCCGGCCTCGTCCTCCATCTCAATCGGCAGCTCGCGTTTCAGGCAAGCTACTTCGGCCAGTTCGCCAGCAGCCTGCGGGACAATTGGCTCAGCGCGCGCTTCGGCGTGCGATTCTGACGTCGTCTCAGGCGTTGGATTGACCTGGTTATTCGGGCCTGCCACCGTCGCCAGCCTAGGCAACCGAAGAGGGACTCCATGAAAGCTGGCACCTACGCGGCAATCCTCGCGCTCGCTTCGGGAACTGCTCTGGCTCAAGCTTCCCAGGAATGGCCCATCGTCATCGAACACGCCCCGGGTAACGCCTCCACCTGCGCACCGGGCACCGGCAATCCGATGATCCGGGTCGCCGACGGTACCATGTCGCTCAGGTTCGCGGCCTTTCCCCAGCCGATCTGGACGGTGAAGCTCGCACCGGACGGCAGCTTCGATGCGGTGGTGCCGAGCTATGCCGATCCGAATGGCGCGCGAATCACGGTCCCCGCCGGAACCGGTCCGCGCCCGATCGCCACGATGCAGCAGAGCCATCCCTGCGGCTATCGTCTGATCCCGAAGTAGAGCGCGCCCGTCGGGCGCTCGTCAGGCGTCCGTGAATGGGCCGATCCGCGCCACCGCGAACGCCGGCCTCGCCTGGATCGCCTGCCACCATGCGTGGACGCGCGGATGGCGCGCCGCCGTCATCTCGTCCGGCGCAATCTCCTCGTCGAGGCGTTTGACGAACGGCACTGCGGCGATGTCGGCGATCGAATAACGATCGCCCAGGAGCCATGTGCCGCCCTCCAGCATCACTTCCATTCGGTCGAGCAGCCCGACCCGGAGTTTGTCGCGCGCCTCCTGGCGCTCCTCTTCGGTGTAGGGCTTCCGCGCCGTGCGCATCCAGGCTTCGCGCCGCTCCTTGCTTGGCACATTCTTGAGCTTCTCCGCGAGTTCCGCATCCGACCATTGCGTGGCGACCTTTGCCATCGAATGCGCCCAGTTGAAGATGATGAGGTTGCCGATCAGCCCGTCGACATGGCGGATCCAGTTGCGCATCTCGGCGCGACCGAAGGCGTCGGCGGGACGCAATGGCGGCTCGGGATGCGTCTCGTCGAGATATTCGCAGATCGTGCCGCTCTCGTAGAGCGAGTGTCCGCCCTCCAGGATCAGCAGTGGAATGACGCCGTTGGGATTGAGCTGCAGGAAGGCAGGCGCATGGTGCTCCATCTTCGTGAGATCGATGATCCTGCTCTCGAAGGCCTGCCCCTTCTCAGCGAGGCAGAGCCGCACCCGGCGCGACGCCGAGGATCTCCAGCCATGATACAGCACATACATTGGGGACTCCGGCGATGGCGACACAAGCTTTGGGACTCCAGATTAGCCTGTCTTCACACCAGGTGCTGCAACCTCCGGTTCCGCGCGCCGGCACGCGGTGCTAATCTTTTGCTTGATCCCGCGGAGTCGGGAAGACCAAGGAGGAAGCCATGACCATCGGCCGCCGCCATCTCGCCGCCGCTGCGTTCGTCGCATCGGGCGCATCCGTGCTTGCCCTCTCGCCCGCCTCCCTGGCGCCCGCGCGCGCCGAAGGCAACGAGGCCGCCGCCGTCGCCGAGGCGGTCGCCGCCCTCACCAAGGCCATGCTCACGGCCGACAAGGCCAAGCTCCAGGCGCTCACCGCCGACCAGCTGAGCTACGGCCATTCGAGCGGCAAGCTCGAGGACAAGGCGACCTTCGTCGACGTCATCGCCTCGAAGAAGACGGTCTACAAATCCATCGAGCTTTCCAAGCAGACCGTCGTGGTCGCCGGCAACGACGCCATTGTGCGCCACGCCTGGGAGAGCGAGAGTGGCCCCGGCGACGGCAAGTGGAATGTCTCGAAGATTGGCATCCTGCAGGTCTGGCAGAAGCAGGCCTCGGGCTGGCGGCTGCTGGCGCGGCAGGCCTTCAAGGTTTGATCGGCAAGCGCAACATCCCATTTGCACAGGCGTTGAGGAACATGGCCCAGATTCCGCGCTCGCAGAAGATCACGCAGAACAGCAACGACCGCCAACATCGGGCGGCCTCGGCTGTCTCGACCAAGCAGGTCGCGAAGGACGCCGTTCGCGGCGGTCCCAAGTCGGTGAAGAAGGACAAGCGCCCCTCCGGTCACGGCCAGAAGGGCTAGGGCCTTTCCGGTTCGGCCAGGCTCCGGATCCATCGGCGTGCCGGCGTGATCTCGCCGAACACGCGCATCGGACGGTCGGCGGAGGCGAGCATGCCTAACACGTGCCCGGCCAGCTCGGCATATTTCTCCGGCAACACCACGGCCAGCGGGCCCATCGGACCCGTGCCGTGTTCGGCGCGCATGCGCACGCCCACCGCTATGGCCTCCTCGGACGTCATGCGCGTGCCGCCGAACTCGCCGTCGAACAGCTTGCGATAGCCGTGGGCGTTGGCAGTTTTCATGGCATCGAGAACGGCCTCGAAGTCGGCGCGCACGACCCCTCCCTTCGCGACCACCGTCACGAGTTTCTGCTGCGGTTCGATTGTCCGGTGACGGGGCATGCGGCTATATATCAGGACCAAAAGTGCAAATAGACCAATGCCGATATTGCTCTACCGTTAGCCTAGGCACCTGAAGTGGGTCTGGAGATTGACGTAGTCAGTCAGGTCGTTGTCGAGCACCTGGTAGCGCCGCCCCTTGCAGGTCCGGTCCATGTACTGCTTGGCGACAGTCCACCCGCGCTCGCGTTCGGCCTCGGGATCGGGATTGATCACCAGCGTCGCCCGCACGACCAGCATCCGGTACTCGTCGGCCATGTCGGTCGGCGCGATGCGAACCTCGAACAGGCGCCCGTCCACCTTGACCGTCTCGACCTGCGAGTCATTGAGCGTCGCCTTGGTGTTGCAGGCGCCAAGCGCGAGCACCACTGCAAGAAGAGCAGGGGCGAGGAGGGTGGGAACGATTTTCATGATGCCTCCCCCTACCGTTCCGCGCCAGGCGGCGCGTTGACATTGATCAACCCGCCCAACGGATGCTCCTTGCGTAAGTTTGTCGTCAGCATCGCAGGGTAGCTTTCGCCCGTCTTGGGGGAGACATCCGATGAATCATTTCGAGATCCTGGAAGCCACGGCGAGGGAAGCCCGCCAGCACGTGCGACGGCTGCGTTACACTGTGCCGAGGGGGCAACAGGAAGACATGCTGGGCACGCTTGAGAACCTGATCGCGGCCACGGCAACGACGGCGCGCATCTGTCAGCGTGAGTTGAAACTGCTGCGTTCGGAATTCGCCACCGCGATGGCGCGGATCGAAGGTCTCGAGAGAGCGGCACTGCCTTCCCCGGCGTAGACGCTGCCGGCGGCGTCGCAGGGCGGGCGCTATCCCGGCAGGCTGCTGATCCATTTGCGCGCCGCCCTGGCCTCGCCGAAGACGCGCATCGGCCGCCGGGCGGCAGCTAGCATGCCCAGCACCCGGCCGAGCGGCTCGGCCAGCGCCTCCGGCACGACCACAGCCAGTGGGCCCATCGGGCCTGTCTCGTGGGCGGTCCGCATGCGCACGCCCAGCGCTAGGATCTCCTCGGCCGGCATCCGCGTGTCGCCACGCGAGCCATCGAACAGCTTGCGGTAGCCATTGGCGCCGGCCTCGCCCATGGCATCGAGATAGGCCTCGAACTCGGCGCGCGTGACCTCGCCCTCGGCGACGGCGGTCATCAGTCTTCGTTCCGGGTCGATCGTCCAATGAAGCGGCATGTGCACCTTATATAGTCGCCTAGGCCACCGAACGGCCGTGTCGGCATTGTCGCGCCCTGCATCGACCGAGGTGATTCTTCTTCGCCGAGAGGCCGGGAGACAGCTGCTATCTCGGCAGGTTGCCGATCCATTTGCGCGCCGGCCCGACTTCGCGGAAGACGCGCATCGGCCGCTCGGCCGAGGCCAGCATGCCCAGCATCCGGCCGAACGGCTCCGCAACGCCCCCCGGCACGACCATGGCCAGCGGGCCCATGGGCCCCGTCGCATGGGCGGCACGCATGCGCACGCCCAGCGCAAGAACGTCCTCGGGCCCCATGCTCGTGTCGCCGCGCGTGCCGTCGAACAGCTTGCGGTAGCCGTTGGCACCGGCCTGGTCGACGGCATTGAGATAGGCCTCGACCTCGGCGCGCTTGACCTCGCCCTCTGCCACCACGGTGACCAGTCTCTGTTCCGGATCGATCGTCCAGTGAAGCGGCATGGCAACGTTGGCAGTGCCACAACCGGCATCGGTCCGCAATCAGACCAAAGTCGTCCGCGCCGCGCCGTCGACCCGGATGAACGGATCGCCCGGCGCCTTACGGATGCAGCGTGACTCTGCCGGCGCCGGTACCGCCGACGTCATTCGTGGAGGGCACTGTCGACTTCTTGATGCCGGTCTGGGCATCCTGGTCGATGCGATCCCGATTGCTCGACTCGACATTTACCGGGGCAGCCTTGTCACCGGCTTTCTTCGCAGTGTTGATCTCGGAGTTGGCGATGGCCTTGAGGGTGGTTGACGGTGCCGTTGTAGACCCTTGCGGCGTGCATCTCGGTTGCGCCGCCGGTGCCATGCGCATGTCCGTGGCTAGGGCAAGCTGCGGCAGCATCGGCCCGACGAGGGCCGCGCCCGCGAGAGTCATTCCGTAACACAAGGCCATGTTCACCGCTCCCATGCCGCAACCAAATCCGATATTGGAAGCGCAATGACGCAAAATGCCGTGTTGGCACTAGGGCAACGCGGAAGTCAGTCAAATCGGTTCACTATCGACGAGCCGGCCTCAGGCACCGCGTCGCGCCGGACAAAGCGACAACCACAGCAGCCCCGCCAGCATCGGCAGCACCACCCAGTTGAGCGCCGCGCCCGGCGCCGTGCCCATCGTCGTCAAGTGCTTCAGGTGGCCGGCGAGACCGCGCAGGCACGGCTCGGCCGCGAACACCGCCAGCGCGAGCGGCACCAGTCCGCGCCAGCGCAGCACCAGCACCCACAGCAGTCCTGCCAGCAGGAACTGGGAGGCGCCCCACTGGCCGAACAGCGCCACGATGTTCGAGCCGCCCGCAACCGAGATATCGATGGTGGCGATCGAGTGCGCACCGCCATCCGGCGCCAGCAGATGGATGCAGCTACGCACCGTGATGACGGCGAGCCACGCCATCGCCCCCCACACCGCGAGGCGCGGGCCAGAGTAGGTGGCGGGATTGGCCGGCAGCAGCGCGGCGGGCGATGGCCGCCAGGAGGAGGGGAGGAGCATCGGGCGACTCTACTCCCTGTCCCGTTCCAGCGTCTTGTCACGGCTTTTGATCAGGCCGCCTGGGTGCGAATGCCATTGACCGCGCCGCCGGCGCCGTGGAACGAGTCGTTCCTTCGTTCGGACCCTACGCAGATCGAATGCTCGCTCAAAAGCTCAACCTTCTCCACATTGTGCTGCTGTTGAGCGCGGCGGCCTGCGTCTATTGCGTCATGTGGGAGAACCGGCAGAGGACGCTCGCTCTCAGGAGACACTTCCGGTCCGCCGGGTTCGCGATCCTGGCAGCGCTCCTGCTGTTGTTTTTTCAGGTTGGAACGAAACAGCCCATTTGGCCGTTCCTGGCCGCTCTGGCGCTCGGCCTGGTCGCAGGCGGTGCAAGCGGTGTCGCCTTGAAGCTCCGGGTCGATCGGTCCTGGCAGATCCCCCGGCCGGCCGGCACGCGCCACATGATCTGGATGGCGCTCCTGCTGGCAGCGGCGGCCGCCGTCGATATCGCAGGTGCCGCGATCGGGCCGGAGGCGAAGCTCTGGCGCTTCTATGCAACCCTGGGCGCCATGGCATGTTCGGGTGTGATGTTCGGACGCGCCATTGCCGTGGGGGTGCGCGTCTGGCGCCTGATCGGATAGGCAGAGCGCCGAGCCCGCCACTCTTTCATGGGGAGGGCTCGCCGGATGACGGCGCAATGGACGGCGCAACGAAAGCTTGCATGAGCGAGAACAACAACAACGGCACGTCGTTCCGGCACGTGCTGCGCGCCTATCCGATGGATTTTTGGCGCCTGTGGTACGTCGGCATGGTCGTCTCCACCGTGCGCTGGCTGGAGACGGTCGCCATGGGCATCGTCGTCTACGCGCAGACCGGCTCGGCCCTCGTCGTCGCCATGGTCACCATGCTCCGCCTGGTTCCCATGGGCCTGTTCGGTGCCTTCCTCGGCGCCTTCGCCGAACGGTTCGACCGGCGCCTGACGCTGGCCGGCATTGTCGGCCTGATGGCCGTCACCTCTTCAGTGCTCTCCGTCGTTGCCTGGGCAGGAACGCTAGAAGTCTGGCACCTCGCCGCCGCCAGTTTCATCAATGGCTGCGGCTGGGCCACCGACAATCCGCTGCGGCGGGTGATGATGGGCGAGGTCATGGGCCGCGATCGCATGGCCACGGCCATGGCGCTCGATGTCGGCGCCGGCAATGCGAGCCGCATGGTCGGCCCCGCCGTCGGCGGCCTGCTGCTGGCAGGTGTCGGCATCGAGGGTGCCTTCCTGCTGAGCGTGCTGATGTATGCGTCGGCTGTCGCCGCCACGCTGCTGGTCCGGAGCCGCATGCCGTCCTCACCTGGCGCCGGCGCGGTGCTCGCCCGCACCTGGGAAGGCGTGGCGCTGATCTTTTCCGACCGGCGCCTGGGCGCCATCATGGTGGTGACCGTCATCTACAACGTCTTCGCCTGGCCCTTCACCAGCATGATCCCCGTGATCGGTCGCGACCGGCTGTTGCTCGGCCCCGAAGGCGTGGGCCTCCTCACCAGCGTTGACGGCGTCGGCGCCTTCACAGGCGCCATTCTGCTGGTGCTGTGGCTGATACCCGGCTGGCATGCCCGCGCCTATGTCGGCGGGACGGCCGCCTACCTGGTGGGGCTGATCGCCTTCGCTCTCGCCCCCACGCCTCTGCTAGCTGGCGCCGCGCTGCTGCTGACCGGTCTCAGTGGTGCCGCCTTCTCCACCTTGCAGGCCACGCTCGTCTACCTCGCGGCCCCGGTCGAAATGCGCTCGCGCATCCTGGGGGTCCTGTCCGTCTGCATCGGCACCGGGCCGATCGGCTTCGTCTGGCTGGGCGGGCTCGCCGACCTGATCGGCGCGCCGGAGGCAACGGCGATCACCGGGGCGATAGGGCTGCTGGCGCTCGCGGTGACCTGGCCGCTCTGGCGCAGGATCTGACCGAGATTTCTTCGGCGCGGCCATGGGCCTCGATAGCTGCTATAGCCACGGCCCATTCGAACCAGCTCCCAATCGGAGGTCGCCATGATCCACGCCATTGTCGTCACCCAGTTCTCCAAGATGTTGAACAACCTGCTCGCCATCCTGGGCGAGGCGGAAAAATTCGCCGCCGAGAAGAAGTTTGAGACCGGCGTCCTGTTGCAGGCGCGCCTCTCGCCCGACCAGTTCAGCCTGATGCAGCAGATCCGCACCGCCTGCGACACCGCCAAGCTCGGCGCCGCGCGCCTGGCCGGCCGCGAAAAAGACGCGCCGGTGCACGGCGATACCGAGCAGACGCTGGCCGAGATCAGGGCGCGCCTCGACAGCGTGGTCGCCTATCTGAAGGGTTTTTCGCCCGAGGCCTTCGCCGCGGCGGCCGAGCGGCGCATCACCCAGCCGCGCTGGAACGGCAAGTCGCTGTCGGGCCAGGAATTCCTGATCCAGCACGTCATTCCCAACTTCTATTTTCACGTGGCGACGGCCTACGCGATCCTGCGCCACAACGGCGTCGGCATCGGCAAGAAGAACTATCTCGGCGACATGCCCTATCGCGAGGCCGCCGCCGCCTGACGCGCTGGGGCCCCCGCAGAGTTCACGTCTGGAAACGGGTGAGCGACGTCAGGGCAAGCATCCCCGCGACCAGGCCGGCGGCCACACCCGCCGCGGTCCAGAGGGTTCGCCGCAGCTGCCGCCGCAGGAGCACGCCCGGCTTCATGCTCGTGTCGCCGAATACTTCCGCGCCGAGGCTGCGGAGATAGAGCGATTTCGAGGCATGCCACCAGCCGAGCCATCCGCCGGCGACGCCGAAGACCAGCAAGGTGATCCAGATCAGATATTTGTAGGCGATCATACCGCTACCTTCAGATTGCCTCGGCGATGGCCGAGGGCACGTGCCGACACCGAAGCGATCTTCGTGCCATCCCTTCGGGAAACCTGCCGGGGACCGCTCCGCCGATGTGGCGCCGATGTGCTGTCACGGGCGCAACAAAGCAGCAGGAGCTGACGGCCAAATTACGCCGCGGCTGCCATATTGTCGCGAAATCGCCACTGTTGGAAATCGACGGTGCTCAATCGATGACGTCGGCCGTCACGTCGAGCGGCGCCGCGACGACGTCGCCTGCCACCGGCACCACCTTGACGGCGACGCTGGTGACGCGGACCGGGGCGGCGACCACGCCGCAGCCGGCCAGGCTCGTGCCCGCGGTCAGGATCAGCAGCACGCCCAGCAGGCGGCTCGGTCGGCAAAAGTGGCTCACTTCCTCTGCTCCTCGATCCGGCGGTTCACTCCTAAACGCCGGCAACCTTCGGGAGTTGCCAGGCTTTTCCGTGCCGGACTCCGCAGGCCGCGATCAGGCAGTCTTGTCGCCCCGCGCGCCCTCGCCGCGGGCACCACCACGCCCCGGCATGGCGAGGGCCGCCGCGAATTCGCGCTGGAGCTCGGCCAGGGTCAGCATACCCGGCCGCGGTGGAAACTTGGCGACCGCCGCGTTTCGCCTGTTTTCGTCCGGCCACAAGGCCTGACGCGCCCGAGAGCGAGCCTCGTTGGTCTTGCCGCCGCGCAGGCTGGTGATCGCCGCCGCCAGGCAGCGACGCTCCCAGTCGCCCAGCGGGCAGACGCCGCTTTCGATGGCGTCGAGGATCTGGCGGATGGCCGCGTGGGCCAGTTGCTTGCCGTCCTCCGGGGCAGCCCCTTCGGAGGCGTCGGCGAGGGACTTGCGGAGCGCGATGAGAGCGGGCGAATCGGACATGCGGCCACCATAGCGTGGATGGCGTGCGGCGTCGCGCGACGTGAACGGCTTGGGAAGGGGGAGCCCCGCCCGACTCGGCATGAGGTCATTTTGTTGGTCGCTTGGACGATTCGATGCTCGTCGGAAAACCTCCAGCCGCAACACTCTTTTGTCGCCGATCGGTGCGGATAGGCTTGCCAGGCTTAATGCCGCATTGTAAGTGCAATCTCTTCTGTCGAGGCGTTTTTGGAGGGCGTTCAGCATGGCCGCAGAGAATCCGCCAGTCAGCAAGGGTGGCAATTATGCCGGCGCCTTCGCCTCCTACACGATCGTCGATCCCAATCTCAGATCTCTCCTGAACGACGACATGTGGACATCCGATGCGGCGGGCGCCACGCCGGCGACGCGGCTCACCTATTTCTTCCCGACCCTGGCCAGCCAGTATCCCGCCGACTACCGGGATCAAGACGGCCTCGCGGTCTTCAAGCCGAGCACCCCCGAACAGCAGGCGGCGGCCCGCCTCGGCTTCAATCTCATCACCTCCTATACCGGCGTCGTCTTCGACCTCAGTCTCACGCCGGACGCGTCCATCCGGATCGCCGGTGCCGGCAAGCTGCCCGGCAACGAGGGCGGTTCGCACGCCAACTTTCCCCAAAAGGTCGATGGCCAGATCTCCAACGCCGCCGGTGACGTATTCCTCGGCGAGAACGGCACGCCTGCTTCCGCCCAGCTCTACGGCAACGACACCTTCGCCACCATCATCCACGAGATCGGCCATGCGCTCGGCCTGAAGCATCCTTTCTTGACCTATCCCAACGGCGCCATCTCGGCGTCGCGCAACGACATCGAATTCACGGTGATGACCTACTCGAGCTTCCTGAGCGGCGAGGTGAGCCTCAACGCCAACACGACCGCGCCCGACGGCTCCTCCGTGTCGGGCTACATGATGTACGACATCGCCGCCCTCCAGGAGTTGTACGGCGCCGACTTCAGCAAGGCCAAGAGCGACAACAAGCCTGCGGACAAGGACACCTACACCTGGAACCCGACCACGGGGCAGCAGCTCATCAACGGGCTGCCGGCGCCCAATACCGGCCCGACGGAGACGAAGAAGATCTTCCAGACGGTGTGGACCAGGGGCGCCGACACCACCTACGACCTCAGCAACTTCGACAACGACCAGGTCGACGACCTGCGGCCGGGCCAGTGGCTCCGCTTCTCGCCGGACCAGCTCGCCGACCTGAACCGGGGAGCCCCCGAGGGCACGCCGCGGTACCAGGCTCAGGGCAATGTCTACAACAGCCTGCTCTACCACGGCGACACGCGCTCGGAGATCGGCACGCTGATGGCCGGCGCCGGTAACGACACCATCATCGGCAACGACCTCGACAACAAGCTCTACGGCAACAAGGGCAACGACACGATCGACGGCGGCATCGGCGACGACATCCTCTACGGCGGCCTCGGCGACGACGTGCTCACCGGCGGGTTCGGTTATAAAAACCAGCTGTGGGGCGGCACTGGCAACGACACCGCGTCCTACGCCGAGCGGACGGGCGTGGTCTATGCCGATCTCACCGCCAACTACGGCGATGTCGACTACATGCCGGCCGACAAGTTCAACGGCATCGAGAACCTGACCGGCGGCTCGGGCCCCAACACCCTGATCGGCAACGCCGTCGACAACACGCTGACGGGCGGCGCCGCGGCCGACCAGCTCCATGGCTTCGACGGCGCCGACCATCTGGTGGGCGCCGCCGGCAACGACATGTTGGATGGCGGGCTCGGCGCCGACTCGCTGCTGGGCGGCGACGGCGACGAAAT
>JAUXST010000815.1 GCA_030679805.1 Reyranella sp.
CACGGCTTTCCAGATGTGGTCGGCGCACACAAGAGGCGACGTACGGGGAATTGCGGTCGTTGCCCGCAATGTCGTGCTGGCGGATTGGCTCTTCACGCTGCCAGCCGGTGTGGTGCAGCCAGTGACGGGGTTGATGCTGGCCGCGCGCGCCGGCATCGACCTGTCGACATCGTGGTTGGTTGCGACCTATCTACTCTATGCACTGGCCTTCGTATGCTGGGTGCCGGTCGTGGTGCTCCAGATCCGAGTGCGCGATCTCGCCGCCCAGGCGGCCGACGCAAATCGGCCGCTGCCTGCCGACTATCACCGCGCCATGCGCCTGTGGTTCGTCTTGGGCTGGCCCGCCTTCATCGCCCTGCTTGTCGTGTTCCTGCTGATGATCGCCAAGCCCGACCTATGGTGAGGCACTCCTGGAGCGCAGAGTGCATGCATTGCCAGCATTTGCTCACGCAGATGTGATTGCAGATTCAGCAGATTTTGTGCTAAATTTCCGATAGCGTGGCACGAGGCCTGTCCAGAGGGTCGAGAGCGGGCGCCAATAATAAAGACCATACCCCGCCTGGCGCACCCGCCGGGTACGCTCCAATTGAGGAGGAGGGGTCGTCCCGCGATCATCGGGTCGTGCGTAGCAAGCAAAGGCTGCCCCCGTCGGAGACCGTCCGGAGGTGGGGTGGACCGAGGCGCGAAGAAACGCGGCCCAAAAGGAACTATTGGCGGTCTGCTGCGGCGCTTGGACCGCAGGATTCACGCGATGTCACAACTGGGTGTCACAACATTTGACACAACTTGGTGTGACAACTTGGTGTGACATGGGACGGAGCGAACGCCCCGCAAACGATGGTTGTTTGGGGCTCTCCGGGCTGCGGAGAGCCGGATGTCGGTCGGGATGAGACAAACCCGCTTCAGGCGTCGACGCCCTCCAGAACGCGGACCTTGAAGCCGTCGGACTGTAGGGCAGCTAAAAGCTCGCCGACATGGGCGCGGTCGCGGGTTTCGACGGTGACGTCGAGTTCGGTGGCCTTGGCGACCACGCCGAACAGCCGCTGGTGCAGCACTTCCACGATGTTGCCGCCGGCGCCCCCGATCAGGCCGGCGACCCGGGCGAGCTGGCCCGGGGCATCGCCGATCATGAGCCTGAGGCGCACGATCCGGCCGTCGCGCACGAGGCCACGCAACAGGACCGAGGCCAGCAGGCGGGTGTCGATATTGCCGCCGCAGAGCACGAGCCCCACCTTGCGGCCGGTGAAATACTGCGGATAGGCGAGGAGGGCTGCCAGGCCGGCCGCGCCCGCGCCCTCGGCCACCGTCTTCTCGACTTCCAGGAAGAGGGCGATGGCGCGTTCGATCGCCACCTCGTCGACGCTCAGCACGCGGTCGAGCAGGGCGCGGGCGAT
>JAUXST010000825.1 GCA_030679805.1 Reyranella sp.
TCCTCCATCTCGTCTCGCGCCACGCGCTGGTGCGTCTGCAGCGCCGCCACCTGCGCTGGCGCCGCGACGAGGGCCGGGAGATCCTGCGTGTGGGCGCGCTGTCGGCGGCGAGCGCACTCCTGTTCCAGATCACGACCTTCCTGGTGGCCGGCCTGATCGCCGGGCTGGGCAGCACCGCTATCGCCGCCTACGGCGCGGCCAACCGGCTGGAGCTGCTGCAATACCCGATCACCTTTGCTTTCGGCTCGGCCGTCATCACCATGGTGGCGACGGCCGCCGGTGCGCGCGACTTCGAACGGGCGCGACGTGCTGCCTGGGCGGGCGCTGCGGTGGCCGGCGCCATCGGTCTTGTCTTTTCGGGCGTTGCGCTCTGTGGCGGAAGCTGGATGGGCCTGTTCACCGCCGATCCCGGGATCCGCGCGACGGGCGCTCTCTACCTGCTTTGCATCGCTGCCGTGTTTCCCCTCACCGGCGTCGGGCTCGCCTGCTACTTCGCCTGCCTGGGCGTTGGCTACGTCACCGTGCCGTTCCTGCTCGCGGTGGTGCGCGTCGTGATCGTCGTGGCGGGCGGCTGGCTGGCGCTGAAGTGGGGTGGCGGGTTGATCGGCCTGTCGCTCACGATCGGCGCGGCCTTGGTGCTGTTCGGCGGCGGCATGTTCCTGGCCGCGCGTTCGCGCTTTGCGCGTTTGATACGACAGTAGAAGCGGAGGACCGGCGGCAGTGCCGCCGGTCCATCGACAGTCTCGTTACTCCGCCGCCATGCGCGGCTGCGCGGCATCGAGCGCCGCGGAGAGGCGCGGCGGCGAGATCGGCAGGTCATACATGCGAACGTTCGTCGCGCGGGCCACGGCGTTGGCGACGGCAGCGAGCGGCGGCACGATCGGCACTTCGCCGACGCCGCGCACGCCGTAGGGATGCGTCGGGTTGGGCACCTCGACCAGCACGGTTTCGATCATCGGCAGGTCGGAGGCGACCGGGATGCGGTAGTCGAGGAAGCCCGGGTTCGCGAGTTTGCCCTGGCCGTTGTAGATGTACTCCTCGTTCAGCGCCCAGCCGATGCCCTGGACGGCGCCGCCCTGGAGCTGGCCTTCGACATAGGACGGATGGATGGCGGTGCCGACATCCTGTGCCGCGGTGTAGCGGCCGACGGTGACGATGCCGGTGTCGGCATCGACCTTGAGGTCGACGATGTGCACGCCGAAGCCCGGCCCCGCGCCCGTGACATTGAGCTGGGCATGGCCGTTGATCGGTCCGCCGGTCCTGCCGGCGCTGGCTGCGAGCTGGGCGATGGTGAGCGGTTCGAAGGTGCCGACGTTGGAGCCGGCCGGCTTGGCCATGCCGTTCTCCCAGATCACGCCCTCGGGATCGACGTTCCAGGTCTTGGCGGCGCGGCCCTTGAGGTCGCGGATCAGGTCGCGCACCGAGTTCACCACGGCAAGGCCCGTGGCGAAGGTGACGCGGCTGCCGCCGGTGACGAAGTTGAAGCCGATCGAGGCGGTGTCGGCGATGACCGGCCGGATCTTGTCGTAGTCGATGCCGAGTTCCTCGGCCGCCATCAGGGCGAGCGAGGCGCGGCTGCCGCCGATGTCGGGATTGCCCGAGATCACCGTCACCGAGCCGTCCTCGCCGACGTGGGCGGCCGCACTCGAATCGGCACCGACGTTGAACCAGAAGCCGGCGGCCACACCGCGCGCAAAACCCGGCTTCACCGGTGTCTTGTAGTGCGGTGAGTTCTTGGCGGCATTGAGTGTCTCGACCATGCCGATGGTGCCGAAGGTGACGCCATAGTGGGTCTTGGTGCCCTTGGTGGCGGCGTTCTTCAGACGCAGCTCGATCGGATCCATCTTGAGCTGCTGGGCCAGCAGATCGATCGTCGATTCGACCGCGAAGGCCGAGATCGGCGCGCCCGGGGCGCGGTAGGCCGCGACCTTGGGCCGGTTGCTGACGACATCGAAGCCGACGACATGGATGTTGTCGATGTCGTAGCAGGCATAGCTGCACATGCAGGCCGGACCGACCGGCGAGCCCGGGAAAGCGCCCGCCTGCATCGCGATGGTGCATTCGGCGGCGACGATGCGGCCGTCCTTCATGGCGCCGATCTTGACCTTGAGGTCGGCGCCGGGTGCCGGGCCCGAGGCGCGGAAGACGTCCTCGCGCGACATCACCATCTTCACCGGCTTGCCCGCCTTCTGCGACAGGCGGATCGCCAGCGGTTCGAGATAGACCACGGTCTTGCCGCCGAAGCCGCCGCCGATCTCCGACGGCGTGACGCGGATCTGCGAGGTCTCGATGTTGAGCAGGCGGGCGCAGAAGCCGCGCACCTGGAAGTGGCCTTGCGTCGTCGACCAGACCTGGACCTGGCCATCCTCGCTGGCGCTGGCGAGTGCTGCGTGCGGCTCGATGTAGCCCTGGTGCACGGGCTGAGTGGTGTAGTCGCGCTCGATCACGACCTCGGCCTGGGCGAAGCCCGCGTCGATGTCGCCCTTGGCGAACTCGATGCGCTTGGCGATGTTCGACGGCTTGGTGGCCGCGGGCTTGGCGCCCTCGGTCATCAGGTTCTCGTGCAGCAGCGGCGCGCCGGGCTTCATCGCCTCGGCGACATCGATCACGTGCGGCAGGACCTGGTACTCGACCTTGATCAGGCCCAGTGCCTGCTTGGCGATCGCGTCGGTGGTGGCGGCGACGGCGGCCACGGCGTGACCTTCATAGAGCACTTTCTCGCGCGCCATGACGTTGCGCGTGACGTCACGCAGATTGACCTGCATTTCGCCGGCGGGGACGATCACGTCGGCCTGCTCGGGGAAATCCTTCGCCGTCACGACCGCCTTGACGCCGGGCAGCGCCAGCGCCTTGGAGGTGTCGATCGACTTGATGCGGGCATGGGCGTGTGGGCTGCGCAGCACCTTGCCGATGAGCTGGCCGGGCAAGTTGAAGTCGGCGGCGAAGCGGGCGCGGCCGGTGACCTTGTCGGCGCCGTCGGGACGGTCGGGGCGCGTGCCGATCCACTTGTACTGGGACTTGCTCATTTGGCGGACCCTCTCATTTCAGCGGCCACTTCCATGACCGCGTGGATGATCTTGTCGTAGCCGGTGCAGCGGCAGAGGTTGCCGGCCAGCCAGTAGCGGATCTCGGTTTCGGTTGGGTTGTTGTTGCGCTCGAGCAGCGCCCGCGACGCCACCAGGAAGCCCGGCGTGCAGATGCCGCACTGGAGTGCCGCCATCTCGATGAACTTCTTCTGCAGGGGATGGAGCTTGTCGCCCTTGGCCATGCCCTCGATGGTCTCGACCTTGGCGCCCTCGGCCTCGGGCGCGAGCACGAGGCAGCTGCAGACCAGCCGGCCGTCGACGGTGACGCTGCAGGCGCCGCAGTCGCCCGAGCCGCAGCCTTCCTTGCTGCCGGTGAGGCCGAGCTGCTCGCGCAGCACGTCGAGCAGGGTCTGGCTGGGGTCGCAGAGGAATTCCGTCGGCGCGCCGTTGATGGTGGTGGTGACGTGGATCTTGGCCATGTTCAGTGTCCCTGCTGCGAATGTGCGGGCCTCGAAATGCCTTTGGCGCGGTCAGCGGCAATCGCGGTGGCGAGCCTCAGAAGGACACCGGCGATCTTGGTACGATAGCGGATGGTGCCGCGCTTATCGTCGATCGGCCGGCAGGCGGCCGAACAGGCGTTGGCGGCGTCATCGAGCGCCTTGGCGTCGAGCTTGGAGCCGGTGAGCGCCTTGGCGGCGGCCTCGACCAGCAGCACGGTCGGTGCCACGGCGCCCAGACCGACGCGCGCCGAGACGCAGGTGTCGCCCTTCATGGTCAGGCTGACGCCGACGCCGACCACGGCGATGTCCATCTCGGTGCGCGGGATCAACCGAAGGTAGGCGTCGCCCGAGGTCTTGGGGCGGGCCGGCAGGGTGAGGCTGACGACGATCTCGCCCGCCTTCAGCGTGGTCTTGCCGGGACCCGCATTGAACTTCTCGACCGGCACCTGGCGGCGCGTCTTGGGACCCTGGATGGTGACGATGGCGCCCGCGGCGACCAGCGCCGGCACCGAATCGGCGGCGGGCGAGGCGTTGCAGAGGTTACCGCCGGCCGAGGCGCGGCCCTGGACCTGGGTCGAGCCGATCAGGTTGATGGCCTCGACCACGCCCGGCCAGGCCTTGCGCAGCTTCTTGTGCTCGCCGATCACCGCGGCGGGCGTCGCCGCCCCGATGCGGTAGCTGCCCTTGGTTTCGGTGATGCCGACCATCTCCGGGATCTTCTTGACGTCGATGATGGTGCCGGGCGTCACCATGCCGGCCTTCATCTGGACCAGAAGGTCGGTGCCGCCGGCCAGGATCCGGCCCTTGCCCTTGGCGGCTGCCATCAGGCTGGCCGCCTCGCGGACTGTCTTGGCCACTTTGAATTGAATATCGGTCATGCCCGCGATTCTCCCCTTCTGTGTCGATTGGGTGGCGTTTCTCCCAAGGGGTGGAGGCTAGGGCACCGGACGGGTGCCTGCCAAGCGGCTTCCGGTGCGCGGACTGCATTGCGGGCCGAAGCTGGCATCGAGGAACCGCCGTCGGTCGCGAGCGTTTAGCTGCACGAAGCCACAATCTTGCGTCCGCCCCCGTCGGGGCCGGCCTCGCGGGAGTGTGGCGTTGAAGGTTGGTGGATGGCGAGTGACATGTTGCACGAGGGCCCTGCCAGGCTGGGTCCGGAGGTCATCGACCGCCACCACGCCATCGCTTCGCTGATGGAGGAACTCGAGGCCGTCGACTGGTACGACCAGCGGGCCAAGGCGAGCGATAATCCCGGGCTGCGGGCGATCCTCGAGCACAATCGCGACGAGGAGAAGGAGCACGCGGCGATGGTGCTCGAATGGCTGCGCCGCAACGACCCCAGGCTCGACGAACACCTGCGCACGCTTCTATTCAAGGCCGGGCCGGTCGTCGCAATCGAGAAGGCTCTCCCGGATCGTGACAGGAAGCGCTAGCGCCGCGCCGCCTTGGCCGAACGCGCCGCCTGCGCGAGGCGCAGGCAGAGTCGCCGGGCGATCGCCTCGTCGGGCAGACCGGTGCGCTTGCAATCCATTTCGGCTTCGAGGATCACCGTGAGGGAAGCGCCGAGGCGCGGCAGCGGCCAAGCGCGGAGATGGCGTTCGAAGCGCTGGCGCACCGGGCCGCCGCGCGGCAGGCCGCGGGCCTTGAACATCGCGGACTCCGGATTGCCACCTTTCCCCGCGTGGGCCGAGACGAGATGAAGCTGGTCGGCGTGGCGCTGCAGCGAGCGCACGAGCTGGACCGGATGGCCGCCCTCGGAGAAGACGCGGTCGAGCGCGCGGTCGAGCGCCACCAGCTCGCCGTCGAAGGTGGCGGCGATCACGTCGTCGATGCCGATCGCGGCGGTGTCGCCCAGGATGTCGACGGCGTCTCCGAGCGTGACGGTCTTGTTGGGGTCGCTCGCCTTGTAGAGCAGCAGCTTGTCGATCTCGCTGCGGGTCTGGCCGCGGTCGCCGCCCAGCCGCTCGACGATCCAATTCAGCGCGTCGGCGTCGACAGCGAGGCCCTGGGCGCGCGCCGCGCTCTCGACCAGGCCTTCCAGCGCCGCCTCGTTGTCCATGTAGCAGGGCATCGCCGCCAGGCAGGCCTCGGTCTCGGCCAGCGCCCGGAGGCCGGAGCGTGGCGTGAGGTTGCCGCCCTCGACCACGACCAGCGCGTCGCCGGCGGTGGCGGCCACGAGGTTCTCAAGTGCTGCAACAGATTCCTCGCCGGCCGGCCTGACGCGGATGACGCGGCGGCCGCCCAGCATCGACAGGGCGCCGAATTCGTCGGCCAGCCGCGCCGGATCACCCTTCAGCACATCGCCCGTGATATCGACGACGCGGAACGGATCGTTCAGGTCCTCGCAGATGGCCTTGGCGAGCACGACCGCGCGTTCGGCGACCAGGCCGTCGTCGTTGCCGTAGATCACCACGCCGCGAATCCTGGGATCCGGCTTCTTGAGGAACGCTTCGACCTGGCGCGGCTCGATCTTCATCTCGACCTCAGCCCGGGGAGGGCGCGATCAGGCCTTGTCGGTGGGCTCGCCGTCAACGGGCGGCGCCACGCCGGCATTCTCTGCACCGGCGTTCTCCGCACGGGCCTTTTCGCGCGCTGCGCGCTTGGCTTCTGCCTTTTCGGCAACCTTGATGGACTTCAGTCGTTCGCGCTCGCGGCGTTCGAAGTCGTAGTTCGGTTTGCGTGCCATGGTGGTGGCCTCCTGGCTGGATATGAGGGCGGGTGTGTCTACACCACGACGTTTACGATCCGGTTCGGCACCACGATCACCCGCTTGGGCGTCCGGCCCTCCAGTCCGCGCACGAGGTCGGGCTGGGCGAGGGCGGCAATCTCTGCCGCCTCCTTCGGGGCGTCCTTGGGCAAGGCGATGGTGCCGCGCAGTTTGCCGTTGAGCTGTACCGCGACGGTCACGGTGTCGTCGACCAGCAAGGCATCCTCAGGCAACGGCCAGGGCGAGTCGGCCAGCAGCGCGCGGTGGCCGAGCGCCTGCCACAGCTCCTCGGCGAGATGCGGCGTCATCGGGCCGATCAGGCGCACGAAGATTTCCAGCGCCTCGCGCAGCGCCCATTTGGCCGAGGCGTCGTCGGCCACCATGGACTTCGGGGCCGAGTCGATGCTGTTGGCGAGTTCGTAGAGCCGCGCCACGGCCTTGTTGAAGTGGAAGGCCTCGATGTCAGCCGACAGGCCGGCGATGGTTTTGTGGGCGGCGCGGCGGAGCAGGGTCGCGGCGTCCGAGAACGACGCGGGCTTCGGCGTGCCGGCCGGCGGCACCTGCTCGAGTGCCGTCGAGGCGATGCGGAACAGGCGCTGTTGGAAGCGCCAGGCGCCGGTCACGCCTGCTTCGGTCCATTCCAGGTCGCGCTCGGGCGGGCTGTCCGACAGCATGAACCAACGCGCGGTGTCGGCGCCGTAGTCGCGGATGATCTGGTCCGGGTCGACGACGTTCTTCTTCGACTTGGACATTTTTTCGGAGCGGCCAACGTCGACCGGGGCCCGGTCGGATAGGCGGACGACCTTGTTGCCGTCGCGGGAAACCTCCTCGGGCAGCAGCCATTGGCCGTCGCTCGACCTGTACGTCTCGTGGCAGACCATGCCCTGGGTGAACAGCCCGTCGAACGGCTCGTCGCGGCTGGTCATCTGGACTTCGCGCATGGCCCGCGTCCAGAAGCGCGAATAGAGCAGATGCAGGATCGCGTGCTCGACGCCGCCGATATATTGATCGACCGGCATCCAGTACTGGTTCTCCTCGCGGTCGAACGGCGCGGTTTCCAGTCCTGGCGATGTAAACCGGTCGAAGTACCAGCTCGAATCGATGAAGGTGTCGAAGGTATCGGTCTCGCGTAGCGCCGCGGCCCCGCACTTGGGGCAATGCACGTGCTTCCACGTCGGGTGTCGGTCGAGCGGATTGCCGGGGCGATCGAAGGTGACGTCGTCCGGCAGCTTCACCGGCAGGTCCTTCTCCGGCACCGGGACGATGCCGCACTTGTCGCAATGGATCGCCGGGATCGGACAGCCCCAGTAGCGCTGGCGCGAGACCAGCCAGTCGCGCAGGCGGTACTGCGTCGTGCCCTTGCCGACGCCTATCTCTTCCAGCCGCGCGATCACCTTCGCCTTGGCCTCCTCGACGTCGAGCCCGTTCAGGAAATCGGAGTTGATGATGACGCCGTCCTCGACGAACGGCGCCTTCTGGACGTCGACCTCGCTCCACTTATCATCGTCTGCATGCCGTGCGACCACTGCAATGATCGGCAGGCCGTACTTGGTCGCGAACTCATGGTCGCGCTCGTCGTGGCCGGGGCAGCCGAAGATCGCGCCCGTACCGTATTCCATCAGCACGAAGTTGGCGGCATAGACCGGGACCGTCTTGCCCGGCACCAGCGGATGCCGCGCCAGCAACGGCAGCTTGTAGCCGGTCTTCTCCGCCGTCTCGATCTCGGCGGCGGCGGTGCCGGTCTTGCGGCATTCGGCGACGAAGCGCTGCAGGCCCGGATCGTTGGTCGCCAGTTCGGCGGTCAGCGGATGCTCGGGCGACAGCGCCATGAACGAGGCGCCGTAGAGCGTGTCCGGCCGCGTGGTGAAGATCTCAAGTTTTCCGCGATCTGCCCCGGAAGCATCGGTAAGATCCCAGAACACGCGCGCGCCGCGGCTCTTGCCGATCCAGTTCGCCTGCATCAGGCGCACTTTCTCCGGCCAGCGCTTCAGCGTGTCGAGCCGTTCCAGCATCTCATCGGCGAAGTGGGTGATCTTGAGGTTCCACTGCGTGAGCTTCCGCCGCTCGACGGGCGCGCCGGTGCGCCAGCCCTTGCCCTCGATCACCTGCTCGTTGGCCAGCACGGTGTTGTCGACGGGATCCCAATTGACCCAGGCCTCCTTGCGGTAGGCGAGGCCGGCGTTCCAGAAATCGAGGAACATCTTCTGCTGGTGACGGTAGTAGGAGGGATCGCAGGTCGCGAGCTCGCGGCTCCAGTCGAGCGACAGGCCCATCGACTTGAGCTGCGCCTTCATGGTGGCGATGTTCTCGTAGGTCCACTTCTTGGGATGAACCTTCTTTTCCATGGCGGCGTTCTCGGCCGGCAGGCCGAAGGCGTCCCAGCCCATGGGATGCAACACGTTGAAGCCCCTGGCGCGCTTGTAGCGCGCGATCACGTCGCCCTGCGTATAGTTGCGCACGTGGCCCATGTGGATGCGCCCCGACGGATAGGGGAACATCTCCAGCACGTAGTACTTGGGCTTGGCGTGGTCCATGACGGCGCGGAAGGTCTGGCGCTCGTCCCAAGCTTTCTGCCACCTGGCTTCGGTTTCGTGGAAATTGTAGCGCGCGATGGGGGCGGTGGGCGTCGACGACACGGCCTAGTTCCTACAGAAAGCGGGATTGCGGAAAAGACTGAGGCCGCAGCGGATGCCCGCTGCGGCCCCTCGCGTCAAGCACTTGCCGGCAGATAGCCCCCGATCAGGAGCCGCCGGCGATGCGGAGCTGGCGTGCGCGCGTCAGGATGGCGTTTTCGATGTCGATCTGCGTGCGCGGATCGACCTGGGCGTCGACCCAGTTGCCGCCCTTGGGGGCGGTCTGCTGCTTGAACACCGACACCCGCACGCCGTCGGCCCTGAGTTCTCGGTCGAGGATGGTGACCTGGACCTTCATGCGTTCGTTGGGCGTCTCGGCCGGGGTGTACCAGTCGGTGATGATGACTCCGCCGAACGGATCGGCCGAGACGAGGGGGATGAAGTTGATGGTATCGAGCGAGGCGCGCCACAGATAGGCATTCACCGCCACGCCGGTGCCGCTGTCGTCCTTCTTCTCGGCCTTGGAGCCGAATAGGCCACCCGGCCCGAACAGGCTGCCTTGCTCCTGGGTCCGCCCGCCGATGCCGGTCCGCATGTCGCGCTTGGTACGGTCGTTAGAATCGCCGCTTCGTGTCTCGGCGACGTCCGATCCGCCGCAGGCGGCAAGTCCGAGCGAGAGGATACCCGCCAGAACGACCAGAAGGCGAAGGGGAAGCAACGAGCCCGACATATTGGCGCCTTTGTCCGAATTGGCCTAAATATTGTACCGGATACTGCCTGCGCGCAGGAACAAGCGCGCCCAGATTGGCAGGCGAGATAATCTTCCAACCATAAACGCCGGCCTCCGGGACTTCAAGCGGACGAGCGGCCCGATAGATCGTTTTATTGAGATACTATCGAATGGGGATACCGTCTTACAATAAAACTGATGAGTCGGATTCTGGCAATGACTAGATGCGGTAGCAGGGCCTGCACTATGTCTCCGAGCCACCCCAAATTGTGACAAAGACGCCACAGGTAGGAGGAAGAATCGGGCAACATAGCGACCATTTGTTGACCCTCCTTTCAGCCCTGTGTTCTATTGGCTCGGCCGCATTGGTGGGGCTCACTCCACCGGTCCGGACAGGTCTTTTTGGTACGTACCAGTCTCTGGATCAATGAGAGAGGGAGAATGATGAAGAAGCTTCTACTGGGCTCCACCGCCTTGGTGGTCGGTGGGCTGATGGCCGCTCCGGCCATGGCCGCTGATCCGATCAAGATCGGGGTGGGCGGCTACTATACCTTCTACGCAGTGGCGGGCGGTATCAGCTCCACCTACGCGACGAACGGCTCCGTTACGAACTATCAGAGCGTGTTCTTCCAGCAGGAAGGTGAAATCCACTTCGTTGGCCAGACCAAACTGGACAATGGCACTTCGGTCGGCGTCAACGTCGAACTCGAAGGCTGGAACCCGTCCTCGGCAACCGCTAACGGCCAGATCGACGAAGCCTTCCTGTTCGCCTTCGGCGACTGGGGCCGTGTTGAAGTAGGCTCCCGCGACGCCGCTTCGTACCGCATGTACTACGGCGCGCCGTCGGCGCTCATTGGCTACGGCGCCATTCAGCACAACCACAACGTTGCCAACATTGCGAGTAGCACGTTCAACAAGGCGGCCTTCCACAGCACGACGGCCACCAACACGGCGGCTTGGCAGGACGTGAACCGCATCAACGTGTTCACGCCGCGCTTCCAGGGCTTCCAGCTCGGTGTCGGCTACGCTCCGAAGATCAACACCCCGCAGGGCAGTATTTTTGGTAGCACCGGCCTGGCAACTGGCCCCGGCGGCGGAGGTGGTCAGTGCGGCTTCGCGGGCGCCACCAACGTCTCGAGCTGTCCCACCAACGACTATGCCTGGATGAACGGCTTCGACATCGGAGCCAACTATCTGAACAAGTTCGGTGATGTGACGGTCGCGGCCTACGGTTCGTGGGCCTATGCCGCATTCTCCCCGGGCTATAGGGGCCTCGCTACGGCTGCGAGCCAGATCACCGGTAGCAACATCGGCAACTGGGTGATGTGGACCGCCGGTCTGCAGTTTGGCTACAAGGGCATCACCCTCGGTGGCTCGATTGGCTACGACAACCAGGGCATGGGCGCCAACTACTACACCGGTCAGGACAATGCCACGCGCTTTGCCACGGCTGGTATCATGTACGAAACCGGCCCGTGGCAGGTCTCGTTCATGTGGATGGGCGCCATCAACAACAACGGCAACGGCTCGAACACCATCCAGTCGATCGCGGCGGGTACCAACGCTGCGACGCTCAACGGTTCCGGCGGCGCTGCCGGCACCTTCACCGGCACGCCCGGCGTGAACAGCACCGTGTTCAGCGGTCCGTTCGCCCTCGCGTTCGGTGCGGAAACGGCGAACAAGTTCGAACTTGGTGCCAACTACGCACTGGGACCGGGCGTGAAGGTCACCGGTGGCGGCTTCATAAACAACCAGAGCGGCCCGTCGAACGCTGTGACGGGTAACTCCTGGGCTCTGCTTCTGGGCATGGACGTGCGCTTCTAGGTCCACGCCACACCGATAAATCGGAAAGAGCGGGCGAAAGCCCGCTCTTTTCATTTGTGCGCTCCTCAAGGCCGCCGGACCTGGAAACTCGCTGGATCTAGGCTTTCAAGGTACCGACGATATTGACGAACAGAGTCGGCAGGTAGGTTCGCGACACCGGCAGCCGTTCGGTGGCCTGGCGGGCCAGGATGTCCCGGTTGTCCTCGTGGTCGAGCACGAGCTGAAACAGGCCCTGCTCGACGGCGCCGGCCCGCGGATCGAGGTCGGGCTGGCCGTCGCGAACGACCCGATAGGCGACGTCGAGCCCCACATCGCCGCCGCTGTAGAAAGACGACACGATTTTCAGCTTGCCGAACATCAACATCAGGCCGCGTACCGAAAAGCGCCAATAGTCGTCCGGCGCGGCATGAAAGGCCTGCGACCAAGGCGTGGCGACATAGGCGAGTCCGCCGGGCCGCAGGAAGCGCTCGATGTTGCTGGCCGCGCGCGCCGGGTGACGCGTGTGTTCGAGCACATGGCAACAGATCACCAGGTCGAAGGCGTCCTCGCCCAGCTTGGCGGCGAGCGTCCGCGGACTGCCGCAGATGTCACCCACGATGTCGACATTGGCGCCCTCAAGCAGGTCGAGGCCGACGAAGCGCGCGCGCGGGCCGAAACGCTGGGCGATCAGGTTGCGCCAGTTGGGTTCGTTGCGATCCGAAACGAGGGTTCGCGAGCCGACCTGCAGCACTCGCGGCGTGCGGCGTCCGACGTGCCCGGAAAGACGTTCGAGCAGGAGTTCGATCTCGCGACCGACGCTGGTACCGACGACGCGCAGCTCCCCTCGTGGCTCGGCAGGAGCGGCGCTGCCGGCCGGCTTCATTGTCCGGCCTTCAAGGGACCGGCCATCATCCGGACACGACGACGATGTGCATGCGACGCGGCCCGTGGGCCCCCAGTTCCATGGCCTGCTCGATGTCGCCGGTGCGCGACGGCCCGGTCAGGGTATTGACGGTGCGCGGCATGCGGTCCTTGCCATAGCGTGCGCGCAGTCGCGTCCACACTTCCTCGTAGCCGCCGACGATGTCGCTCTCGCGGATCACCACGATATGGGTGTCGGGCAGCAGGTTCAGCGTCACCGGATGGTCCGGCCCCGACGCCATGACCAGTGTTCCGGTCTCGGCGATGCCGGCGAAGGCGCCGGTGATCGAGACCTGGTCGCTCCCCTCGCCTCGGCCGCGCCGCAGCGACAGCATCTTCTGGCCGTCCCAATCGTAGTCCGCGAGCTGGGGCGAGGGTGCGATCGCCGCCCGTGCCGGCAGGTTGTTACGCGCGAGGAACGAGCTGACCTCGGCGGCCACGTCGGCTGCCGCCACGCGCGCCACCGTGGCATTGTTGGTCTCCGCCCACTGGCAGAACAGCGCCACCTTCTCGGGCTGGGCGAGCTGCGCGCGTGCGACGGCCGGTCCGAGTGGCGGTCGGGCGAGCCGCGCCTCGACGGCCTGGCGCTGATCGCCCGAGATCTCGCCGCGGCGCAGCGAGCGACGGATGCCGTTCAGGATCTGAGACCGCGCTTCGCTCATGGCCGTCTCTTCTTCCATTGGGCGTGGAACGTGCCGCCGGCCTGCGGGGCGGGAAGGTCGCGGAAGCGGGTCCAGCCACCCGCCAG
>JAUXST010000836.1 GCA_030679805.1 Reyranella sp.
AACGGCTACACCTCGGCCACGGGCGCGCAGTTCATTCCCAACACCGCGGGCAACCGGCGGGACGGCGAGACGACGTCGGATATCGCGGCCACGCTGAAAGCCATGGGCGTAAAATGGCTGCGCACCATTCGGACCTACAACGTCGCCACGATGCTGGGCGGACTGCGCGAGGCGATGAACACGCCCGACAAGGGATTGAAGGTCATCGTCGCCGATGGCGAATGCCAGCTCGCGCGCCAGCGCCGTATCCGTCCGCAGATCGCAGCCCAGCTCAAGCGCGGCGAGCGGGTGGTCCGCACGCGCTACGGCGTCGACGACGAGGTCTGCACCGGCGATCATTCCTGCATCCGACTTTCGGGCTGCCCTTCGCTGGTGGTGAAGCCCAGCCCCGATCCGCTGCGCTCCGATCCGGTGGCGCACGTCAACAACGGCTGCGTCGGCTGCGGGCTCTGCGGCGAGGTGGCCGATGCCGCCGTGCTTTGTCCGTCGTTCTACAAGGCCGACATCGTGCAGAACGCGACCTGGTGGGACCGCCTGAAGTGGCGCCTGCGGTCGAGGATCATCGGGGCGATGGCGAGTGCCTAAGCCTGTCACCATCCTGGTCGGCGCGCTCGGCGGCGACGGTGGCGGCGTGCTCTGCGACTGGATCGTCTCCGCCGCGCAAAGCCGGGGGCTCGGCGTGCAGGCCACGCAGATCCCCGGCGTCGCGCAACGCACCGGCGCCACGACCTACTATCTCGAAGTGATGCCGAGCGGCGCGCCGGCCGCCACCGTCCTGGCGCTCAATCCGGCGATCGGCGAGGTCGACGTGGCGCTCGCCACCGAGCTGCTCGAAGCCGGCCGGATGATCTTCAATGGCTTCGTGACGCCTGAGCGCACGACCCTGATCGCCTCGACGCATCGCGTGCTGGCGATCGGCGAGCGCATGGCGATGGGCGACGGCAGCTTCGACGTCGGCCGCCTGCTGCGCGCGGTGAAGGAGCGCAGCAAGGAACAGATCCTGTTCGACATGGACCAGGCCGCCGAGGAGGCGGGCGGCGTCATCAACGCCGTGCTGCTGGGCGCGCTCGCGGGCTCGGGCAAGCTGCCGATTCCCGATGCTGCGTTCGAGGCCGCGATCCGGCACGCTGGGAAGTCCGTCGATACCAACCTAGCCGCGTTCGCCTTCGGCCGTGGCCATGCGCGCGGCGAACTGGAACAGGCGGTGCGCGAGCATCGCAAGCGCCAGGCCGCCGGGCGGGGCGTCGAGGATTTGATCGAACGCGCCCGCCGGGCTTTTCCGCCCGCGAGCCTCGATATGGTGGAGGAGGGCGTCCGCCGACTGGCCGTCTACCAGGACAGGGCCTATGCCACGCTCTATCTCGACCGGCTCGATGCCGTGCAGGCGCTGGGCTCGGCCGTGCTGCTGCGCGAGACGGCGCGGCACCTGGCCGTTCGCATGTCGTTCGAGGACGTGATCCGCGTGGCGCAGGCCAAGACCTCGGCCGAACGCCTGGTCCACGTGCGGAGCGAGGTTCGTGCGAGAGAGCACGAACCTCTGGAGATCACCGAGCATTTCAAGCCGGG
>JAUXST010000846.1 GCA_030679805.1 Reyranella sp.
GGTCTGGCCGCCCATCGACTGCAGGCGCGCGATGCGCTCCTCCATCGGCGGGTGGGTCGAGAACAGGCTCGACATGCCGCCGGCCAGGGCGAGCGGGTTGGCGATGTACATGTGGGCGGTCGCCGGATTGCGCTCGGCCGCCTCGTTGTGGATCTGCTGCGTGCCGGCATGCAGCTTGGCCAGCGCCGAGGCGAGCCACTGCGGCTGGCCGCAGATTTCCGCGCCCATGCGGTCGGCCTCGTATTCGCGGCCGCGGCTGATCGCCATCTGCACAAGGCCAGCGGCGAGCGGCGCCAGGATCATGGCAGCGATGGCCACGACCGGGCTCACCAGCGGCCTGCCGTCCGAATCGCGACCACCGCCCATCAGCCCGCCGAAGCTCGCCAGCATGCCGATGGCGCCCGCCAGCGTGGCGGCGATGGTCATGATCAGCGTGTCGCGGTGGCGGACGTGGCTCAACTCATGGGCCATCACGCCCGTGATCTCCTCGCGGCTGAGATAACGCAGCAGGCCCGTGGTGGCCGCGACCGCGGCGTTCTCCGGATTGCGCCCGGTGGCGAAGGCGTTGGGCTGCTCCTCGTCGATCAGGTAGACGCGCGGCATCGGCAGGCCGGCGCGCTCAGCCAGGTTCTGGACGATGCCGTAGAACTCGGGTGCCTGATCCGGCCCGACTTCCTGCGCGTTGGCCATGCGCAGCACCATCTTGTCGCTGTTCCAGTAGGCAAACAGATTCATGCCCAACGCCGCGACAAGCGCGATGACGAGGCCGGATTGGCCGCCCAGCAGATAGCCCGCGACCAGGACGAAGCCGGTGAGGGCGGCCAGAAGGAGAGCCGTCTTGAAGTAGTTCATGGCCGGAAAGATGGTTGCCAACTGTGGCGAATCAAGGTGGCCCGGGGCCTCATGCCGGCATGTCCAACGACAAGTCCAAAGTCTCGCCCGAGGCGCCGAATGCCGAGCCCGCCAAGCCCGTGCCCCCCGAAAAGCCCAAGAAAGTCGAGGAGATCGGCGGCCCGCCCGGCCCCGAACCGACGCGCTATGGCGACTGGCAGTTCAACGGCAAAGTAACCGACTTCTGAAAGAAGTCGGTCATCCCGAGGCCACAGGCCGAGGGATCTTTGCGGCAACAAGAAAGATCCCTCGCTACGCTCGGGATGACAAACAAGAGGTAAGCCAGCGTCATGGCGGCACGCAGCGACATCTTCCATCCCGGCTTCAAGGCTCAGCCCTGGTGGTGGGAGGCGTGGACGCCCAACAATGCGCTGAGCGTCGATCCGCCGGCCAAGACCGACGTGGTGATCGTGGGGGCGGGCTACGGCGGCCTGTCGACGGCGCTGGAACTCCGGCGCAACGGTGTCGATTGCGTGGTGCTGGAACGCGGCGTGTTCGGCATCGGTGCCTCGACACGCAACGGCGGCATGCTTTCGGGCGGGACCAACATCGCCAAGGGGCTTGGCGGCAAGAACCCCAAGGTCGAGGCGGAGTTCGCCGCGAACAAGGCTGCCTTTCTGAGCAGCGGCGCCGACTCGCTGCAGACCCTGATCGACATTATCGGGCGCGAGAAGATCGATTGCGGCCTGATCACCAACGGCCGCTTCACTGGC
>JAUXST010000850.1 GCA_030679805.1 Reyranella sp.
GCTGTTTACAGCGCCTGTGCCGGAGGGGGAAAGCAACAGCAAGGCTCTACTTGTTGGCGGCTTCGAAGCGCTTGAGCTGCTCGTTGCCGGCCTTCACGGCGTCGTCGAGCGCCGTCTTGGCGTTCTTCTTGCCCGACCACACAGCCTCGAGTTCGCCATCGACGATGTCGCGGATCTGCACGAAGTTGCCGATGCGCAAGCCCTTGGAGTTCGCGGTCGGCGGGTTGAGCGTGAGTTCCTGGACGGCGATCTCACGGCCAGGGAACTTCTTGTAGAAGCCGGCCTTCTCGGTAACCTCGGCCGCGGCCATGGTGACCGGCACGTAGCCCGTCTCCTGATGCCACTTGGCCTGCACCGGGGTGCTGGCGAGGTAGTTCAGGAACTTGGCGACGCCCTTGTACTCGGCCGCCGGCCGGCCTTGCAGCACCCACAGCGTGGCGCCGCCGATGATCGAGTTCTGCGGCTTGGCGATGACATCTGGCGAATAGGGCATCATCGCCATGCCGAACTTGTCGGAGCCCAGCGCCTTGTCGATCGCCGAGGCAGTGGCTGACGAGGCGATGTGGAAGGCGCACTCGCCGGCGGTGAACAGCGCCGTCGACTTGCCCTCGCGACCGCCATAGACGAAGGTCTTGTCCTTGCTCCAGTCGGCCAGCATGCCGATGAACTTGACGCGGGCAGCGTCGTTGAACTTGAGCTCGATATCGGTGCCGCCGAAACCGTTGTCCTTGGTGGCGTAGGGTAGATTGTGCCAGGCGCCGTAGTTCTCGATCATGGTCCAAGTCTGCCATTGCGGGGTGAACCCGCACTTGGCGCCGGCCGCCACGGCCTTCTTGGCCATCTCGCCCAGCTCCGGCCAGGTCTTGGGCGGCTTGTTGGGATCAAGTCCGGCCTTGGAAAGCAGCTCCTTGTTCCAGTAGAGCACCGGCGTCGAGGAGTTGAACGGCATGGAGAGCAGCTTGCCGTCGGTCGTCGAATAGTAGCCGTAGACCGGGCCGATATAGGCCTTGGGGTCGAACGGCTCCTTGGCGTCGGCCATGAGCTGATAGACCGGATAGACCGCGCCCTTGGCAGCCATCATGTTGGCGGTGCCGACCTCGAAGACCTGCACGATGTGCGGCGCCTGCTTGGCGCGGAAGGCGGCGATCGCAGCGGTGAGCGTCTCGGGGTAGGAACCCTTGTAGACCGCGTTCACTTTGTATTCACTCTGCGACTTGTTGAAGCCCTCGGCCAGCTGGTTGACCACCTCGCCGAGGTTGCCGCCCATGGCATGCCACCACTGGATTTCGGTCTGGGCGACGGCGCCCTGTGCGCTCGCCAGTACGGCGACGGCGGCGACGGACGACAGCAGAATGCGTGTCATGGTCCAAATTCCTCCCTGTTGAAGTCCCATCGTTGTATCGACGGGTCCAAAGACTGCGATGTGTCTGTTTTGTTTCGATCTGATGACAGTCGACCAAGACTGTGTACCAAAGGCAACCCCAAAACGCCCAATTAATTGATGGCGGCCAGGATTATGTCAGGGGCGTCGGTAATGATGCAGTCCACGCCCATGCCGATCAGGGCCTTGGCAACGTCAGCATCGTCGATCGTGTAGACGCTGAGGGCGTATCCCGCCTTCCTGATTTCGACGGCGCGAGGGGCGGTAAGCGTCGTCCCGTTGGTGTTGACGCCCATGGCACCGACCGCATCCGTCCGCGACCGCCAGTCCTCGCCAATCTCGCCGAGCAGGATTGCGCGGACGAACTCGGGCGCCGCCTCCCGGGCGGCGGCTAGCGAAGCCGCCTTGAAGCTCGACAGCAATGGTGGCGGCAACGATACAGGCCAGCAACGCCGTAGGGTCTCAACGGTCATGCGCGCGGTCTCGACCTCCCGGCCTTCGCAGGGCTTGATCTCGACGTTGCAGCCGAGGCCAAGCTCGGCGAAGCAAGCGATCGCCTCCTCGAACGTCGGCACATCGGCCGGCAACTCGGCGCGCGGCGTCTCCGCGACCAGCCGGTCGACGCCCATGGTCCGCTTGAGCGAAGCGTCGTGCATCACGATGGGCACGCCATCGGCCGTCAGCTTGACGTCGATCTCGACCCAGGTGGCGCCCCGGCGGCGGGCTTCGTGGAACGAGGCCAGCGTGTTTTCCGGGGCATAGGCCGCGGCCCCGCGATGACCGATGACTTTAGGCAGTTGCAGCATGAACGATTCCAACGCTTACTCGGGGCTGCCGCAATAGACGACTGACCTTGCCCATGTCGACCTTTCCCGAAAAATTCCGCCTCGACGGCCGCACCGCCCTGGTGACCGGGTCGGCGCGCGGACTCGGTTGGGAAATGGCCAAGGCGCTGGCCGAAGCCGGCGCGCGGGTACTGCTGCATGGCCGAACGCCGGAACGCATCGCGACCCGGCTCGAGGAACTGCGCCGGGCAGGCTTTGCCGCCGATGC
>JAUXST010000854.1 GCA_030679805.1 Reyranella sp.
TTCTGTCGCTGCTGATCGCGGTGACCTGCCTCAGCCAGTTCTACCGGGTCTCCAACAGCGTGATCGCGCCGGAACTCACGCGCGACCTCGGCCTGTCGGCGCGCCAGCTCGGCTGGGCCGGCAGCGCCTTCTTCTTCGCGCTGTTCGCCGTGCAAATCCCGGTCGGGATGTGGTTCGACCGCTTCGGCGCGCGGCGCACGGTGGCAGCACTTTCGCTGCTCGCCATGCTGGGCTCGCTGTGGATCGTACGCGCCACGGATGCCGCCGACCTGATCGCCGGCCGCACCGTCGTCGGTGTCGGCTGCGCCGCCTCATTCATGTCGGTGGTGTTCCTGTGCGCGCGCTGGTTCCCGCCGACCAGGCTCGCGACGGCGCTGTCGTGGGTGTTCGCCGCCTCGAACATCGGCACGCTGGCAGCGGCCACCCCGCTCGCCTGGATCGCCGCCACGGTCGGCTGGCGCCAGGGATTTTTAGGCCTCGCCGCCGTCACGCTGCTGGTGGCGGTGGGCTTCCTTGCCTTCGTCCGCGACCGGCCGCCGGAGGCAGCGGCCGTTGACGCCCGCCACGAAACGCCCGCCGAAATCCTGCGCGGCCTGTGGCAGGTGTGGCGCACGCCCGGCCTCGGGCCAGTGCTCTCCATGCACTTCTTCGCCTATGCCACGATGCTGACGGTGCTGGGCGTGTGGGGCGGGCCCTATCTCTACGATGTCCACAAGCTCGACGGCGTAGAACGCGGCAACGTGCTGCTCGCCATGGGCGTGGCGCAAATCCTGGGCATCCTGGCCTACGGGCCGATGGACCGCGTCCTGCGCTCGCGCAAGAAGGTGGTGTTCGGCGGAGCGGCGATCTCGACGGTGCTGCTCGCGGTCATGGCGGCGCTGGCCAATCCGCCGCTCTGGCTCGCGGTCGTGCTGCTGGTGGCCTTCTGCTTTTTCTGCGCCTACGGCACGGTGATCGTGGCCCAGGGCCGGGCGCTGTTTCCCGACCGCCTGGCCGGCCGCGGCGTCACCACGGTCAACATGGCGCAGTGCCTGGGCCTCGCCGTGCTGCCGGCCGGCACCGGCTATATCGTCGAAGCCTTCGGCGCCGGCGACACGGCCTATCGCTGGGTGTTCGGCGCGCTGGCCGCCGGCCTCGTGCTGGGCTCGATCGCCTACGTGCGGGCGCGCGACAGCGCTACGACGTGAGGGGCTACCGGGTCGCTTCCTTGAGATAGGCGATCAGGTCGGCGAGCTGGTCCGGGCGCCTGATGCCGGCAAAGACCATTTTCGTTCCGGGCATGTCGCCCTTGGGGTCTCGGAGATAGCCCGCCAGCGTCTGGTCGTTCCACTCGATGGCGAACCGGCGCATCGCTTCGGAATAGCCGTAGCCCCGTGCAGTGCCGGACCTGCGGGCCATGATGCCGTAGAGATTGGGGCCCGCCACGCTTGCACCATCCCGTTCGAGCGTATGGCAGGCCTTGCACTGCGTGACGAACACCCGCTCGCCTTTCGTTGCGTCACCAGCCTGCGCTCGCGCGGCCGTGGTTGACATCGCCAGCGTGGCGACAAGCACGGCGAGGACGGTATTCAAACGCTTCATCCCGCAACTCCTGATGTTCGGCTGATGTCCGGGCCGACGATGGCCTATATTTGTGGCGCGATGCAAAGCCTGTTCGACACAAGTGGCGAAAGCGAGGCGTTGGCGGCCGGCGCCGTCCTGCTGCGCGGTCGTGCTCTGCCGCTCGCTACGACGTTGCTGGCAGCGATCGAGCAGATTGCCGCGCGCGCGCCTTTCCGCCGCATGACGACCCCGGGCGGCTTCGAGATGTCGGTGGCGATGACGAACTGCGGCCAGGCGGGCTGGCTCACCGACCGCAAGGGCTACCGCTACGATGCCGTGGATCCGCAGACCGGGCAGCCCTGGCCACCGATGCCGGCCGCGTTCCTGGCGCTGGCGCGCGAGGCCGCGGCCGAAACGGGCTACGCCGGCTTCGTGCCCGACGCCTGCCTGATCAACCGCTACGAACCCGGCGCGCGGCTTTCGTTGCACCAGGACAGGGACGAGGCCGACTACGGCCATCCCATCGTCTCGGTCTCACTGGGCCTGCCGGCCACGTTCCAGTTCGGCGGATTGAAACGCAGCGACCAGCCACGGCGCGTCGCGCTCGGCCATGGCGACATCGTCGTCTGGGGCGGGCCCTCCCGCCTCTTCCATCACGGCGTGCTCGGGCTGAAGGACGGCCTGCATCCCTCGACCGGGCGCCATCGCTTCAACCTGACGCTACGCCAGGCGCTCTGACGAAACGCCTACTCCGGCTTGAGGTTCTGCTCCTTGATGAGCGTCACCCAACGCTTCTCTTCCTTCAGGTACCAGTCCTTGAACTCGGCCGGCGTCGAACTCCGAATTTCCACGCCCTGTTTCTTGAAGCGTTCGATCACCTCGGGTTCGGCCGTGATCTTGGCGATGGTGGCCTGAAGCTTATCCTGGATCGGCTTGGGCGTGCCGGCCGGCACCACCAGACCCTGCCAGAACACGACGTCGAAGTCCTTGAGGTCGCTCGACTCGGCCACCGTCGGAATGTCGGGGAAGCTGGGCGAACGCTTGAGGCTCGAAATCGCGATGGCGCGCGTCTTGCCCGACTGCAGGAACGGTATCGCCTCGAGCGAGGCCGAGAACATCATCTGCGCCTGACCCGAGGCCACGTCCTGACCAGCCTGCGCGCCGCCGCGATAGGGCACGATGGTGTATTTGAGCCCCGTGCGCGCGCGGAACATCTCCGCCGCCATGTGGTTGGTGGCGCCGATGCCCGAGGTCGCCATGTTGAACTTGCCCGGGTTGGCTTTCAGGTACGCGATCAGCTCGGGCATGGTCTTGACCGGGAAGTCGGCGTTCACCTGCAGGATGAAGGGCGTGAAGCTGATCAGCGACACGAGATCGAAGCTCTTGTGCGGATCGTACTGGACGTTGCCCTGCAGCGTCGGATTGATGATCAGCGAGGTGCCGCCGCCATAGAGCGTGTAGCCGTCGGGTGCGGCCTTGGCGACGAAATTGGAGGCCACGGTCGTGGCCGCCCCCGCCTTGTTGTCGATCAGGACCGGCTTGCCCAGCAGGGCGCTCATGCGATCGCCGATGACGCGTACGATCGCGTCGTTCAGGCCGCCCGGCGGATAGGGCACGATGAAGGTGATGGCCTTGTTGGGCCAATCGGATTGAGCGGACGCGGAAGCTGGCAACACGAGCGCGGCAAGCGCCAACGCGATAAACTTCAAACGATTCATTTTTCTTCCTCCCTGAGGTCAGTCGCTGACGAAGAACGGCAGCGTCACCTCCTTGTTGACCGGCTCGAAGTCGAGCCGGACGCGCTTGCCGATCTTCAGGTCGGCCTCGTTTACTCCGCGCAGCGGCGCGTTCACGCGCACGCCGGCGTCCATGTCGACCAGCGCCACGATGTAGGGTGCCGATGCCTTGAAGAAGAAGTTGAACGGGTGATGGCACACCGTCCAGGTGTGGATCGTGCCGCCCGTCGGGGCCTTCTTAAAAGTGCTCTCCATCGAGAAGCAATGCGGGCAAACCGGCCGCGGATAGTGCCGGACCTTGCCGCAGCCCGCGCAGTGCTGGAGCATGAGCCGGCCCTCGCGCATGCCGTCCCAGTAGGGCTGGCTCTCGCGCGTCGGTATGGGTAGCGGACGTTCAGATGTGGGCGCGGCAACAGGGGTGGTGCTCATGCCGCCCTCCTCAGGATGGCGATCGAGCCGTCGCCCATGTCGCCGTAGCCGGTGACAAGACCCACCTCGGCATCCTTCACCTGCGCACGGCCCGCCTCGCGGCGGAGCTGGCGGGTGAGTTCGATCACATGGTTGAGGCCCACGACATGGCCTTGGCTCAAGAGCCCGCCATGGGTGTTGATCGGCAACTCGCCGCCGAGGCCGATGCGGCCATCCATGACGAACGGCCCGCCCTCGCCCTTCTTGCAGAAGCCCAGCAACTCGAGCTGGTTGATCACCGTGAAGGTGAAGCAGTCGTAGATCTCGGCCACGTCGATGTCCCTGGGGCCGACGCCTGCCATGTCGTAGGCGCGAGGGGCGGCCTTCGCGAGGCCAAACTCCAGGAGGTCGGGGCGCTGGGCGATCGAGGCCGGCGATTCGGGATGGCCCTCGGCCACGCCCATGATGGTGACCAGCGGCTTCCTGAGGTCGCGTGCGCGGTCGGTACGGCTCACGATCACCGCCGCGCCGCCGTCGCTCTCCAGGCTGCAGTCGAACAGGCGGAACGGGTCGGAGATCATGCGCGAGGCGTGATGCTCTTCGACCGTGAGCGGCTTATTCATCACCACGTTGCCATTGAGGATCGCATGCTGGCGCGTGACCACGGCCACTTCGGCGAAGTGGCGCGTCGTGGTGCCGTAGAGCGCCATGTGGCGGCGCGCGCCTTGGGCATAAAGCTGGGCCGGCGCGAACATGCCGATCGGCGCCTCGAACTCGGCGGCCAGCGCGAATTGCGGGAACTGTTGCAGGCGCGTGGACACGCGGGCGCCGGAATAGCCGGTGCGACCGACCGCGATCAGCACGTGGTTGCAGACACCCGAGGCCACCGCCATCGCCGCACTCTGGATCGCGGCTACGCAAGTGGCGCCGCCCATCGGCACGAATAGCGACAGCTTGAGGTCCGGCAGGCCGAGGTTGGCGATGAAATCCTCGGCGATGCCGCCGCCCGGGAAATAGGGCACGACGCCGTCGATATCGCGCGGCGAAAGTCCGGCGTCGGCGATGGCGGCTAGGCTCGCCTCGAGCTGCAGCGCCAGCCCACTCTTGGGCGTGCCGCGGGTATAGGCGGTCTCGCCGATGCCGCTCACCGCCGCCGTCTCGCGAAGCGGATGGACCATGTTTGATTTCCTCCGATGGCCATCGTGCCCTAAGCTTGGCCGTCCGCGAAGGGGGAAGAATGTCAAAGCAAGAGTTGGTTTCGCTGTCGTCCGTCGAGATGCGCCGCCGTATCGGCACCAAGGAAATTTCGCCGGTCGAACTGCTGGAGGCCTGCCTCGAGCGTATCGAGGAAGTGAACCCCGCGGTGAATGCCGTCACGGCCATGTGCGTGGCCCGCGCGCGCAAGGAAGCCAAGGCCGCCGAGACCGCAGTGCGGCGCGGCGAGGACCTGCCGCTGCTGCATGGCCTGCCCGCCGGCATCAAGGATCTCGAGGAGACCAAGGACGTTCTTACCACCTACGGTTCGCCGCTCTACCGCGACTTCGTGCCAGCCTACGACAACGTGATGGTGGGCCGCGTGCGCGCCGCGGGCGCGATCGTCGTCGGCAAGACCAACGTCCCGGAATTCGGCGCGGGCTCGAACAGCCGCAACCCGGTGTGGGGCGCCACGGGCAACCCGTTCAACACGACCTTGAACGCCGGCGGCTCGTCGGGCGGCTCGGCGGCGGCGCTCGCCACCGACCTCCTGCCGGTCTGCACCGGCTCCGACACCGGCGGCTCGCTGCGCAATCCGGCGGCCTATTGCGGCATCGTGGGCTTCCGCCCCTCGCCCGGCATGGTCGCGGTCGAGCGCCGCGCCATGGGCTGGACGCCGATCTCGGTGCTGGGGCCAATGGGCCGCTCGGTGGCCGACCTCAGCCTGCTCTATGCGACGCAGATCGGCCAGCACGACACCGATCCGCTCAGCTTCCCGATCGACGGCAACGTCTTCGCCGAACCGTGGCCGGTCGATCTCGGCAGTCTGCGTGTCGCCTGGACCGAGGATTTTAGCGGCGCGCCCGTCGAGAAGGGCATCCGCGCCACGATGCGCGAGAAGATGAAGGCGATGAAGCCCTTGTTCCGCAGTCTCGACAAGGTCGAGATCGACTATGGCCAGGCCGACCGCTGCTTCGACGTGATCCGCGCCGTGAGCTTCCTGTCGCGCTATCACGACGCCTACACCAACAACCGCAAGATGCTCGGCCCGAACATCATCGCCAACTACGAGATCGGCGCCAAGCTCAGCCTCGCCGACTTCGCCTGGGCGCACGCCGAGCAGACCCGCATCTTCCGCAAGTTCCAGGAACTCTACCGCGACTATGACCTGGTGCTGGGCCCGACGGTGGGCTTCTCGCCGTTCCCGTGGAAGCAGCTCTACATCGACGAGATGAACGGCAAGAAGCTGCGCAACTACTACCACTGGATGGCGTCGGTCTATTTCGTGACACTCGCCAGCAACCCGGCGGTGGCGCTGCCCTGCGGCCTCGACCACAAGAAGATGCCGTTCGGCCTGCAGGTGATCGGCCGGTTCCGCGGCGATGGCGAGGTGCTGGGCGCCGCCCACGCCATGGAGCAGGCGTTCAAGGCGATACCGGGGCTGGCCCGCCCGCTGCCCAACATCGCCAAGCTTCGCAAGCCCACGGTGGCGCTGAAGTCGATCGTGACGCACCCGCCCAAGCTCAACGCCAAGGTCGCGCGCGGACCGGCGCCGGGCGCTCTCTAGAAGGAACGCCCATGCATCGCGACCTGCACGGACTGCCGCTGTCGAGCGATTCGACGGAAGCGGTCGACGCCTTCGACCGAGCCGTCATGGCCTACCTGAAATACCGCACCGATGCCGGCCGGCATCTCGCGGTGGCGCTCAAGGCCGACCCGGAGTTCGTGCTGGGCCACGTGCTGCGCGGCTATTTCAACATGCTGGCCTACAACAAGGCCAACGTGGCCGGCGCGGCCGAGGCGCTGGCCGAGGCGCGCAAGCACGCCAAGCGCGCCAACAACCGCGAGGCCGCCCACATCGAGGCGCTGGCCAAGTGGGTCGAGGGCGACCTTGAGCGCATGCTCGACATCTGGGAGGAGATCTTCGCCCGCGACCCGCACGACGTGCTGGCGTTCAGGCTGCATCACTTCAACGCCTTCTGGCTCGGCCGTCCCGACGTCATGCAGGTTGAGGTCGAGCGGGTGTTCCCGCACTGGACCAGCGACCTGCCGGGCTGGGGCATGATGCTGTCGTGCCGCTGCTTCGCACATGAAGAGGCCGGCAACTACACGCTGGCCGAGGGTGCGGGCCGCATGGCCATCGACGTCGATCCCGGCGACCTGTGGGGCGCCCATGCCGTGGCCCATGTGCTGGAGATGCAGGGCCGCCGCGGTGAGGGCATCGACTGGCTGCGCCGCCTGGAGCCGCACTGGGAAGGCGCCAACAACCTGAAGCACCATCTCTACTGGCACCGTGCCATGTATCATCTCGAACGGCGCGAGTTCGACGAGGTGCTGAAGCTCTACGACAAGGGCTTCCGCGACATGTCCTCGCCGCTCACCCAGGCGATGCCGGACATGTACATCGACGTACAGAATGCCGCCTCGATGCTGTTCCGCCTGGAGCGCAACGGCGTCAACGTGGGCGAGCGCTGGGTCGAACTCGCCGACAAGGCCGAGGCACGCATCGGCGATTGCCTCTCGGCCTTCACCCTGCCGCACTGGATGATGGCGCTCAGCGCCACCGGCCGGACCGCGGCGGCCAACCGCATGATCGAGGCGATGCGCGGCTTCTCTCGGGGCAACGGCACCGTCGAGCGGCTGGTGGGCCGCATCGCCCTGCCGTTGTGCGAGGCCGTCCTGGCCAACCGCCAGGGCCGGCATGCCGACGCGGTCAAGCTGGTGCGGCCGATCGTGGGCGAGATGTATCTGCTGGGCGGCAGCCACGCCCAGCAGGACGTCCTGGAACAGCTCTTCCTCGACTCGGCGCTCAAAGCCGACAGCGCGGGCGATGCGCGGCTGATGCTGGAGCGGGTGGCCGGCCGCCATCCCGTCGCTCCGGCGCGCCGGGTGGGCTACGCAGAGGCCGCGGCGCGCTACTCCCACTGAAGGTTGCACGCCGCCAGCTTTACATAACTTAATTTTCCCGCCGCGGTGACGCCACCTCAGCGCACGTACCTCGTTGTACTAGAAGCCCGTTCTTCCTGCGGGCGTCCGACGGAGGTAACCATGCGCAACGTGAAATGGCTGATGGCGGTTGGCTTGGTGGCCGTAACCGCGGGCTGCATCGAGTCTTCGGGCTATCCCAACTCGTCGTACAGCGCCAATCGTGGCTATAACAACAACGGCTATTACAGCAACAATACAAGCCCCAGCAGCAACAGCCCCTTCTACTCGCCGTCAGCGACTCGTGCTGCCCAGCAGCCGAACCGCGACTACGATCGCGACGGCGTGCCGAACCGCTACGATCGCGACGCCAACGGCGACGGCATCCCCGACAACTTCCAGCGGTAGTATCGCCCGGCGCGATTGCCTGCCTTCAACAAATCTCAATTGCGCCGTCACGCCACCATTGTCCGGAACGTAGATGTCAACATGGGGAGAGTTCTGACCTAAGGGCGCTTCCATGGAGGCAACGATGCGCAACCCTAAGGTTCTTGTCTCGGTGGCCGTCATGCTGGCAACGGCCGGATGCGTGGAAACGATGGGGTCGGGCTATCCGGCCACCTCTTACGGCAACAGGTACGGCAGCGGCTACTCCAGCCAGCCCAGCTATTACAGCCAGCCCGTCTACCAAAGCCGGCCAACCCACTATTCGGCGCCGCCGCCGGTGGTGGTTACCCAGACGCGCTACGTGCCGGTGGCAGTGCCGGTGCCGACGCCGCGGACCGGTCGCGTGCGCGACCGCGACCACGACGGCATTCCAGACCGCTACGACCGCGACAAGAACGGCGACGGCGTACCCGACCGCTATCAGCAGCGGCGGTACTAAACCCATGACCGCGACGAAAGGCCTGGTGGTGACAGCGCTCGTGCTTGCAAGTACCGCCTGCCTGAAACTGCCCGACACAACGGCGGCAACTTACGGCCCCGCACCTGCGTCCTACGGGGCCCCGCCGGTATCGCCCACCCTCTACCAACCGCCGCCGCTCAGTTCCACGCTGCCATCGCAACCCGCGCCGTTGCCCGTCGTCGCGGGATCCATGGGCGGGACACAGGTGCGCTATCTGCCGCCCCAGCCCTTCTCGTCGACGTCGCTGATCTCCCCGCCGCCCTCCTTCTCCTCGCCCTCCCAGATCGGCCCGCAACGGGCCGACTGGAAGCCAAGCGGCGGCTGCTAGCTAGCGCTTCTTCTTGCCGATCTCGCCATCGTGCTGGCCGAGCGTCGGCGCGGCGCGGCGGACGCTGCCGGGCGTGGCGGAGAGCTTCAGCGGCACGCCCAGCGTCTTCTGGCGGCCGGCCTTGGCATGCTCGACCTCGACCACCATGGCGCGCGCCAGGATCTGCGGGTCGGCAAAGACCTCATCGTGGTGCAGCACCGGCCCGGCCGGGATGCCCTCGGCTTCGAGCGCCGCCATCCAGTCCGCGGTCGAGCGCTTGACGATCTCCGCCTGCAGCAGAGCCACGATCTGGTCGTTGTTCTTCACGCGATCGGCGTTGGCCTTGAAGCGCGGATCGTCCGGCAACTCGGGCTTGCCGATCAAGGCACAGAGCTTGCGAAAGAAATTCTGCTGCGCCCCACCGATGGTGAGCCAGCCGTCGGACGTCTGGAACACCTGGTAGGGCGAGGAGCCGCGATGGGCCTGGCCGAGCTTTTCCGGCCTGATGCCATTGGCGAAGTAGTTCGCGGCCTCGTAGACACCGAGCGATACGGTGGCCTCGAGCAGCGAGGTCTCGACCCACTGGCCCACCCCGGTCTTCTGCCGCGCCTGCAACGCCGCCAGGATGCCGATGGTGAGGTAGAGGCCGGCGCCGACGTCGGAGATGGCGAGCGGAATACGATACGGTGGCCCGTCCTTGGGGCCCGTCACCGACATCAGGCCCGACATCGCCTGGATGATGAGGTCGAAGCCGCCGCGCCCGGCGTAGGGACCGGTCTGGCCGAAGCCCGAGATCGACCCCAGCACGAGCCGCGGGTTGCGCGCGCTGAGCGCCTCCCAGCCGAGGCCGAGCCGCTTCATGACTCCGGGGCGAAAATTCTCCAGCACCACGTCGGCGCCGTCGACCAGCTCCCAGAACGTCGCGAGGTCGTCGGCGTTCTTGAGGTCGAGCCGCACCCCGCGCTTGTTGCGGTTCCACAGCATGAAGGGCGCCGACTCGCCCTCGACGAAGGGCGGTGCGCCGCGCATGGAATCGCCCTGCGGGCATTCGATCTTGAGCACGTCGGCACCGAGGTCGGCGAGCTGCATGCCGCAGAAGGGCCCGGACAGGTGGGTGGTGAGGTCGAGCACGACCAGGCCGTCGAGAGCGCCTGCCATGGTGCTAGCCCAACAACTTCCTGAGATCGTCCATCGTGGCCACCCATCTGTTGCCGCCAAACTCGTTGGAGACGATCCGGCCGTCCTTGACGATCAGAAAGCGTGGCGTGCCGCCCTTGCGCGGGATCTGGTCGAGGATCGGCTTCAACTCGCCCGGCCAGTAGCGCTTCTGATATGCCTCCTTGAGCTTGCGCGCGTCGACCTCGATCCAGGTCACCTTGTGGAATTCCGGCGAGGCCAGCCACCCGGCCTTCTGCGTGTTCTTCCACTGGATGCACGGCGGGCAGTCCCGGCCACCGACATAGATGACCGTCAGATCCGATGCAGCCAGGTTCGGGGCAGCACTGGCAGCAGCAGGAATCGTCGAGGCGGCCACAGCGGTGAAAAGAAGGGCGCGACGATTCATGTGAGGTAATCTAGGCCCGCATGCCCCGTCCCACCAAACCCTCTCTCGTCACCCTGGGAGACTTCTTCCGGTTCGCGGTCCGCCGCTTCCGGGCCGCCCACCTCGCCTACGGCCACGGCACCACCAATGCCATCGACGAGGCGGCTTTCCTGGTGCTGGAGGCGCTGCGCCTGCCGATCCACACCCTCGATCCCTGGCTCGACCTCAGGCCCACCGCCGCCGAACGCGCGCGCCTCCTCACACTGATCGACGCCCGCGTGGCGCTACGCCTGCCGGCGCCCTACCTGGTGGGTGCCGCCTACATGCACGGCGTGCGTTTCCACGTCGACCGCCGCGCCCTGATCCCGCGCTCCTTCATCGGCGATCTCCTGGTGGGCGGCGCCCTGCCGATCGCTGATCCCTCGCGCGTGCGCCGCGTGCTCGATCTCTGCACCGGCTCGGGCTGCCTCGCCATCCTGGCGGCGCTGGTCTTCCCGCGCGCCCGGATCGATGCGGTCGATCTCTCGGCCGGTGCGCTGGCGCTGGCGCGCCGCAACGTGGCCACCCATCGCCTGGGGGACCGTATTGCGCTCCATCGCGGCGATCTCTTCCAGCCGCTGGGCACCAGCCGCTACGACCTGATCATCACCAATCCGCCCTATGTCGATGCCCGCGGCATGGCCAAGCTGCCTCAGGAGTTCCTCCACGAGCCGCGGCTGGCGCTGGCCGCCGGCGACGACGGGCTCGATCTGGTGCGCCGCATCCTGGCCGAGGCGCCGCGACATCTCACGCCGAACGGCGGCCTGTTGTGCGAGATCGGCCGCGGCCGCAAGCCGCTCGAGGCCGCCTACCCGCGCCTGCCTTTCCTCTGGCTCGACACCGAGCAGAGCCAGGGCGAGGTATTCTGGATCTCGCGGAACGATCTCACGTCGTAGGGACCGCGGGCCTCCAGGCCCGCTTAATGAGATTAGCTGGCCGGGAGGCCCGCGGTCCACTTGAGCTAACCCGCATCGCCCAGACAAATCCCCAGCGCGCGGGCGGTGCGGACGAGCGTGCCGTCGGGATCGACGGTGTGCGAGCGGCCGACGACCTTGTCGAGCGGCACGTCGATCACCTGCCGGTTCCACCATGCCACCATGCGATCGCCCTTGCCCTCGGCCAGCACGTCGACGGCGCGGACGCCCAGCGCCGAGGCCAGCAGGCGATCCTCGGCTGTCGGTTCGGCGCCGCGCTGGACATGGCCCAGCACGGTCGCCCGCGCTTCGGCCCCCGTCGCCTTGGCCAGACGCTGCGCCAGCCATTCGCCCATGCCGTGCCGATCGGGCGCATCACCGCTCGGATCGGGTGGATCGTCGGACTTGCCGGCGGCTTCGGCCACGACCACGAGCGCCGCACGCCGCCCGAGCGCCCGCATGGCCGCGATGTGTCCGGTGACGTGCGCCAGTCGCCAGCCGATCTCGGGGATCAGCACGACGTCGGCGCCGCCTGCGATGCCGGCGGCGATGGCGATGTGGCCGGCATCGCGGCCCATCACTTCCAGCACCATGATGCGGTCGTGGCTGGCGCCGGTCGGCTGCAGGCGGTCGAGCGCCTCGGTGGCGATGGCGATGGCGGTCGAATAGCCGACGGCGCGCTCGGTGTTGGCAACGTCATTGTCGATGGTTTTGGGCACGCCGACGAAGGGAACGCCGGTGGGACCGAACAGGCGGCGCAGGATGGCGAGACTGCCGTCACCGCCGACGCCGATCAGCCCGTCGAGCCCGAGAGCAGCGATCGCGTCGGCCACCTCGCCCGAGCGGTCGCGGACGCTGCCGTCGGACATGGGAAAGGCGAAGGGATCGCCGCGGTTGGTGCTGCCGAGAAACGTGCCGCCCCGGTGCGCCAGCGCCGCGTCGAGCCGCGCCGGATCGAGTTCGCGGGCGTTCACCGGCCGCTCGAGCAGACCCAGCGTGCCGTAACCGATGCCGACGGTCTTCCAGCCGTAGCCGTGATGCGCGCGCAACGTCACAGCGCGGATCACGGCGTTCAGTCCGGCGCAATCGCCGCCGCTTGTCAGGATCCCGATTCGCTTGGTCATGAGCCGCCTCCGCGCCTAGCCTAGGAGATGGCTGTTCGTCCGAAAAAGCAACCGACCTTCGCCACCGGGCGACTACGTCTACGCCCTTTTCGCAGCAGCGACCTCAAGGCGGCGCCGAATGGCATGTGTAGTCGATTTGGGATGATGCCGTCCTGGCAGCTGAAGTCGGGAAGCCCACGCCGTCCTCCCCTTGACGCCCTGACCGCCGCGGGCGCAGCCTCGCCGACATGCCAAATTACCGAATTTCGAAATCGGTTAAACTGACCTTTATGCTTGGCTTGCTAGCCGGCTGCAGCGGCCCGGCAGACGACACCGCCGAGATCCGGGCGCGGCTTCTCCGCCTTCCTCAACCAGCAGCTCGGTAAGCCCGAATCCGACCTGGTGCGCGCCTTCAAGCGAATGCCCGACACCAGCTACCAGCCCGACGCCTCGACCCGCATGCTGAAGTGGCAGCTCGCCGCCACCTTCACCACGCCCGGCCGCTCGCCCGACTACGTCTGCACGCGCGAGGCCGGCATCGTGCCGATCGGCGGCAAGGCGCCCGTCACGACGACGGAATACTGCAACGTCGAATGGACCCTGCAGGACGGCATCGCCAGGGGCTATTCGCTGCGCGGCAAGGGCTGCCCCTGAAGGCGCGGAGTTGAACGCGCTTTTCTGGCGTTCAACTCAAATGCCGGTCTGTTCCTGTGGAACGATCGGCTAAGTGCTTGACGGCAATGGTGGGCGCTGTAGGGCTCGAACCTACGACCCGCTGATTAAGAGTCAGCTGCTCTACCAACTGAGCTAAGCGCCCCCAAATTGCTCGGGGCACCGCCGGAAGCGGCGCGGCTATACCAAGGCGGTACTGCCTTGTCGATAGCCCCGCGGCAAAGAAATCCCCGGGATTCTTCCGGGATTTTCACCGCGTCCGCGGGAGTTGCGCATCGCGGTAGACATTGACCCCGATCAGGAGGCCGCAGGCGAACATCACCGAAACCATGGCGGTGCCGCCGTTGCTGACCAGCGGCAACGGCACACCGACCACCGGCAGGAGGCCCATGACCATGGCGGCATTGATGAAGACATAGAGGAACATCATGGCGGTGACGCCGAGCGCCAGTAGGCGGCCGAAATGGTGCTGGCAGCGGAAGGCGATCGAGAAGCCCCAGACCAGAACCAGCGCGAACAGGGCGAGCAGGACGAAGGCGCCGATCATGCCCCATTCCTCGACGAAGGTGGTGAAGATGAAGTCGGTCTGTTTCTCCGGCAGGAAGTTCAGCGACGACTGCGTGCCCTTGAGGAAGCCCTTGCCGAACAGACCACCCGAGCCGATGGCGATCTTGGATTGGGTGATGTGGTAGCCAGCGCCCAGCGGATCGCGGTCGGGATCGAGGAAGGTGAGCACGCGCTTGCGCTGGTACTCGTGCATGAACGACCAGGCGATCGGCAGGCAGGCGACCGCCGACACCGCCGCGACCAGGAACATCCACAGGCGCACGCCGGCCACGAACAAGAGGGCGCCGCCGCCCATCAGCACCATCATCGCGGTGCCGAGGTCGGGCTGGACCATCACCAGCGCGACCGGCGCCAGGATCACCAGCAGCGGCGGCAGGGTATAGAGGAACTTCGAGGCCTGCTCCTTGCTCAGGCCATGGTAGTAGCGCGCCAGAACCATGATCACCGCCACCTTGGCGATCTCCGAGGGCTGGATCTGCATCGGCCCGATCACCAGCCAGCGCTGCGCGCCCATGCCGATCTTGCCGACCACATCGACCGCGATCAGCAGCAGCAGCGAAACGATGTAGATCGGCCAGGCGAGCGCCAGCCAGACCTTGGGATGGATCAGCGCCACCATCAGCATCATCACGAAGGCGGCGCCGTAGCGCACGGCATGCCGGCTCGCCCACGGCTCGAAACGGCCGCCGGCCGCCGAGTAGAGCGCCACCACGCCGACCGCGGCGATCGCCGTCAGCACCAGCGCCAGGCCCCAGTTGATGCGCCAGATCCGCTCGGCCAGGCCGACCGGCGCCGGTGCGTCGAGCGCCAGGGTCATCGCGACGCCATCTTGCGGAAACGGTCGCTGCGCCGCGACGGATCGCGCTTCATGGTCTCGACCAGCATGTCGCGGCCGATCGGGCCCGCCGTGGCGCCGCCGGCCATGCCGTGCTCGACGATGACGGCGCAGGCATAGCGCGGATTGTCGACCGGACCGAAGCAGACGAACAGCGCGTGATGGCGCAGGTGCCAGGGCAGCGAGGCCTGGGTGATGCCCATGTCGCGCTCGCGCTCGGTGATACGCTTGACCTGGGCGGTGCCGGTCTTGCCGGCGAAAGTCAGCGACGGGTCGAGAGGCTTGCCCTGGGAATCGCGGCGGAGCGCGTTGGCGGTGCCGATGCCAGAATTGACGACCTGATTCATGCCGTCGCGGATCATCGTCAGGTGCTGCGGATTGAGCCGAAGCGACGGCGCCGCAGGTTTGGCAACCGGCGGCGGCGGGCCCAATTCCTCGCGCGGCGTCGCCTTGGCGAGCAGCAAGTTGGGCTGGACTTCGTAGCCACCATTGGCGATGCGCGCCGTCATGATGGCGAGCTGCAGCGGCGTGCAGTTCATGTAGCCCTGGCCGATGCCGAGATTGAAGGTGTCGCCGTGCTGCCACGGCTTGCCGACCTTCTCCTGCTTCCAGGCACGGGTCGGCTGGTTGCCCGCCGACTCGCCGGGCAGGCCGAGTTCGCTCTGCTTGCCGAAGCCCAGGCGCGCCGCCATGTCGCTGATGCGGTCGACGCCGGCACGGCGCGCCGCCTCGTAGAAGAAGCAGTCGCACGACTGGGCGATCGCCTCGACGACATTGGTCGAGCCGTGGCCGCCCTTCAGCCAGCAATGGAACTTGATCTTGCCGAGCTCGATGAAGCCCAGGCAGGGCAGCCGCGTCCACGGGTCGATCGCCTTGGACTCGAGGGCGGCCAGCGCCGTCACCATCTTGTAGGTCGAACCCGGCGGATAGACGCCGGCGATCGCCTTGTTGTGCAGCGGCCTCTCCGGGTTATCGAGCAGGTCACGCCATTCGGCCTGCGTGATGCCGCGGGCAAAAGTGCTGGGGTCGAAACCGGGCGTCGAGGCCATGACGAGCACGTCGCCGGTGACCACATCGAGCACCACGACCGAACCCGACTGATGCTCCTTCATCTTCTCGGCGGCGAAGCGCTGCAGGTCGAGATCGATGGTGAGCAGCGCGTTCGAGCCCGGCTGGCCCTCGGTGCGGTCGAGTTCGCGCACGACACGCCCCACCGCGTTGACCTCGACCTGAACGGCGCCGGCACGGCCGCGCAGGTCGTCCTCAAGCGAGCGCTCGACGCCCTTCTTGCCGAAGCGGATCGTCGCGAGCTGCAGCACCGGATCGTCGCGGCCGGCAAGATCCTCGTCAGAGACGCGGCCAGTGTAGCCCACGATGTGACTCATCAGCTCGCCCTCGGGATAGTCGCGCGACTGGCCGAGATCGATGAACACGCCCGGCAGCTCGGGCGCGTTGAACTCGATGCGGGCCACGTCCTCCCAGCCGAGATTCTCGCGCACCACCACGGGCTGCGCGTTGCGGCTGCGGCGGAGTTCGCGCAGCAGCCGAGTCCGCTCAGCTTCGCCCAGGCTCAAGATCTGGTCGAGCCGCTCGACCAGCACGTCGGCGCCGCGACCGCGATCCGAAGTCGCCATGGCGCGGAAGTTGTTGCGGTTGACGGCCAGCGGCTGGCCGGTGCGGTCGAAGATCAGGCCGCGCGACGGCGGCAGCAGCCTGAGATTGACGCGGTTCTCCTCGGCCAACGTGGCGAAGCGCTCGGTCTCGAGGACCTGGAGCTGGTAGAGCCGTCCGGCCAGCGCGCCCAGCAGCACGCCCTGCACGCCGCCCAGCAGCAGCGCGCGCCGGGTGAACAGGCCGCTGCGCTCGCCGTCGCCCTTGCGGAAGGGCTTCACGAGCCGGACCTCATGATGTGGTCTCCCCCGGCCGCGCCGTGCCGCGCGAGGCGTCGGGCACGTTCAGTGGGTCGCGCGCGCGGACGCGGGCGAGCAGCGGGGCAAGCAGCGGATAGATCACGATCACCACGGCATTCTGCATCAACGCGGGCAGCGGATCGATGGCCGTCCAGGTCCAGAACGCGGTGAAGAACCAGACCAGCGCCACGAAGCCGAGCGCCAGCAGGCAGAAGCCGAACCACTGGAAGAGGAACGGCACGCCGACGAGGTAGCGGCGGTTGTTCACCACCGCGGCCCGGATCAGCACGAACCCCAGCGCGCTCACCCCCACCGGCGCGCCGGGTCCGCCCAGCAGCAGGTCGAGCAGGATGCCCATGACCAGCAGCAGCGGCCCCGGCAGCCGCTCCGGCGTGGCCAGGCTGAACTGGAAGACGACCAGCGCCGGCAACAGGGGCAACGCGCCCGACAGATAGGGCGCCCGCAGGGGAGCGAGCGTCAGCAGGACGAAGAACAGCAGGACCGCGCCGGGCAGCGCGTAGCGGCCCCAGCGGTCGAGCATGGCGAGGAGGCCATCAGCTCTCATGGGGTGGCCCTCACGAAGCGGTCCCCATCTCAGCGGATCCTGACGCCGGCCGGCGGCGCCGCCGGCGCGGCCGGGCCGCTGCCGCCCACCAGGCCGGTAACGCCGTAGTCGACGACGCGCACGAACTCGAGCCGGGAGAAATCGGCGAACGGGCGGACGCGGACGCTGCTGCCCTCGCCGGTCTCGACCACCTCGCCGACCGGGATGCCGACGGGGAAGCTGCCGCCATGGCCCGAGGTCACGATGCGGTCACCGCGCTGAACACCGGCCACGCTCTGCAGCAGCGAGAGGCGCAGCTTCGGGGAATTGTCGCCGGCCAGAATGGCGCGCTCGCGGGTGCGCTCGATCAGCACTGGCAGGCGCGAATTGACGTCGGTGACGAACAGCACGCGCGCGCTATTCTCGCCGACCTCGGCGATGCGGCCGGCCAGGCCCTCGCCGGTCACCACCGCCTGGCCCGACGCGACGCCGGCCTTGCGACCGACATTGAGCAGCGCACCGCGCACATAGGCGCTGACGCTGTCGCCCACGATGCGGGCGGTGATGAAGGAGGCCTCCGGCCCCTCGCGGAAATTGGCCAAGCCGCGCATGCGCTCGTTCTCGTTCTCGAGCCGCCGCGCAGCGGTCTGCCAGGCGAGCAGCCGCACGTTCTCCTCGCGCAGGCGGGCGTTTTCCTCGCGCAGCGAGGCGAATTCCTTGAGGTCGGCGATGACGCGATTGGCGGCGGCCACGGGGCGGGCGATGGCTTCCAGCACCGGGCTGGCGAGGTCGAGGGCCAGGACGCGGGCATGCTCGACCAGGACGGTGTCTGCCTTGCCGAGCAGCATGGCGCCGAACGCAGCGATCATGAGCAGGCCGAGCGCGAAGCGCTGCACGGCTGTGCGCACCTGGCTCGCGACTATCTCGAAGTCGTCCCGGATCGCCATTTGCTGCCCATTCTACCCCAAAGCGGGCGGGGCGCGGCCTGTTAGTACATCGACGACAGCACGCCACGCAGGCGGCCGATGTTCTCCACGGCATGGCCGGTGCCGAGCGCCACGCATAGCAGCGGGTCCTCGGCCACCGAGACCGGCAGGCCGGTGGCCTGGCGCAGCACGGTGTCCATATTGGCCAGCATGGCGCCGCCGCCGGTCAGCACAATGCCCTTGTCGACGATGTCGGCGGCCAGTTCCGGCGCGGTGTTCTCCAGCGCCACCTTGACGGCCTCGACGATGGCGCTCACCGGCTCCTGCAGGCTCTCCGAGATCTGCCGCTCGGTGATGATCAGCTCCTTCGGGACCCCGTTCATGAGGTCGCGACCCTTGATCTCCATGGTCCGGCCCTCGCCGTCTTCCGGCGGGCAGGCCGAGGCGATGGCCTTCTTGATGCGCTCGGCCGAGCTTTCGCCGACCAAGAGGTTATGGTTGCGACGGATATAGGCAATGATCGCCTCGTCCATCTTGTCGCCGCCGACGCGCACCGAGCGCGGATAAACGATGCCGCCCAGCGACAGCACGGCCACTTCCGTCGTGCCGCCACCGATGTCGACCACCATCGAGCCGGTGGGCTCGGTGACGGGCAGGCCGGCGCCGATCGCCGCCGCCATCGGCTCCTCGATCAGCCACACCTTGCGGGCGCCGGCACTCTCGGCCGATTCCTGGATGGCGCGGCGCTCGACGGCGGTGGAGCCGGAGGGTACGCAGACCACGATCTGGGGATGGGCGAAGGAGCGCCGGTTATGCACCTTCGAGATGAAATGCTTGATCATCGCCTCGGCGACTTCGAAGTCGGCGATGACGCCATCGCGCAGCGGACGGATCGCCTGGATGTTGCCCGGCGTACGGCCGAGCATCATCTTGGCTTCTTCGCCCACGGCGAGGACCTGTCGCTTGCCGCTCTGCGTGGTGAGCGCCACGACGGACGGTTCGTTGAGAACGATGCCCCGACCCTTCACATAGACCAGCGTATTGGCCGTGCCGAGGTCGATGCCCATGTCCGCCGAAAATAGCCCGATGACACGCGACAGCATTGAGTTAAGTCTCTGTAATTACGGTGAAAATTTGCTTAGTCGGCGCTTGCTCAAAGCCCCACGCCAAGGTGTCGTTCGTTTAGACCGCCCGGAACGGTCTCGCAAGGCGATTCCACGGACCGTCCGATCCTAGCGCTTCGCGCTCGCGCGCTCGATCGCCTCGCTCACCAGACGCTCGGCGTCGGCCGGGCCCTCCCAGCGCAGGCCCCTCACCCACTTGCCCTTCTCGAGATCCTTGTAGTGCTGGAAGAAGTGCGAAATCTGGTCACACAGCACCGCCGGCAGGTCCTTGTAGGACTTGATGCCCGTGTAGAAGGGATGGAGTTTGTCGATCGGCACGGCCAGGATCTTCTCGTCCATGCCGGCTTCGTCCTCCATCAGGAGGACGCCGACCGGTCGGCAGCGGATGATGGCGCCCGGCACGACCGCCACCTGGCTGACCACCAGAACGTCACAGGGATCGCCGTCGGCCGACAGGGTGTGCGGGATGAAGCCGTAGTTGCCGGGATAGAACATCGCCGTATGCAGGAACCGGTCGACGAACAGGGCGCCCGAGTCCTTGTCGAGCTCGTACTTCACCGGCACCCCGCCCAGCGGGATCTCGATCAGCGCGTTGAGATCCTTCGGCGGATGGCGACCGACCGGGATTTTCGCGATGTCCATGACAGCCTCACTCGTTCTCGAGTCTGCGTTCCTGTCGTTCCAGCCAGGCGACCACGTCAGCGCGGCTTCCAGCCTCGATATGGGCCCATTGCGGCGACTTCATGCTCTCGCCGCCGGCATCGCGCCAGTATTCCTTGACGATCACCAGCGTCCATCCAGGCTTCGCCGCCCGGGTGCCCGTCGTCACCTCGATGGTGAAGCCATGGCTGGCGCCGGCATAGCTGTGGCGCTCGCGCTGCCAATGGACCCCGTCGATCGACCACCGCACCGTCTGGGTCCGGCCCGCGCCGGGCGCCAGCAGGCGGTCGACGATGCGGAAGAATGACGCGTCGCCGATCTTGCGCACTAAAGCCCCATCAGCTTGGCCATGGTGTTGCGGTGGATGTCGTTGGTGCCGCCGCCGATCGAGCCCACACGCACGTCGCGGAACAGGCGCTGGATGTCGTGCACCATGGTGTAGCCGGCACCGCCCATGATCTCCATGGCGAGATGGGCGCATTTGAATTCGCCGTCGGTGCCCTGGATCTTGGCGATCGCCGTCTCCTCGACCGGATTGAGCCCGGCATCGAGCATGTCGGCCAGGCGATAGGTGAGCGCCTGCGTCGTCTTCAGCATGATCCGCATGTCGGCAAACTTGTGCTGGATGGCCTGGAACTTGGAAATCGGCTGGCCGAACTGCTGGCGTTCGACCGCATAGGCTTTTGCGTACTCGATGGCGAAATGCATGTTGCCGCAAGCCTGCGCCGCCAGGCACAGCCGCTCGAGGTTCAGCCCCTTCATCAGCCCGGACCAGCCGCGGTTCTCCTCGCCGATCACATGGTCGGCGGGCACGAACACGCCGTCGAGGAAGATTTCGTTAGCGTAGGTGGTCCGCCGGCCAAGCGTCTCCAGCGGCTTCATGGTGAGGCCCGCGGCCCGCGCATCGACCCAGAACAACGTCACGCCCTTGTGCTTGGCTTCGCTGTCGGTCTTGGCCACCACCATCAGGTAGTCGGCGACGTGAGCCGCGCTGATGTAGAGCTTCTGGCCGGTGAGCCGGTAGCCGTTGCCGTCGCGCACCGCGCGCGTCTTGATGCCCGAGGCGTCGGAGCCGGTGTCGGGTTCGGAGAGCGCGAAGGCCGACTTCAGGCGGCCGGCGCAGATCTCCGGCAGGTAGCGCCGCCGCAAATGCTCGCCGGCGGTGAGTTGTAGGTGCATGCCGCCGTAGACGACGGTCGGCAGATAGAGCGAGGAGGCGCCGCTGTAATGCCGCGCCAGCGCCTCGACCAGCACGACCAAATCCTTGCGGCTGCCGCCCATGCCGCCGTAGGCGGGATCGTAGGGCAGCGCCATGTAGCCTGCCTCGGCCAGCGCCTTGAACGCGGCGTGCGGGAATTCGCTGGCGGCATCGAGCCGGCGGATCTCCTCGGCCGGCAGCACGCGCGCCAGAAGCTCCGCGACGTTGCAGCGTATCAAGAGCTGTTCGTCGGTGAGGCCGAAGTCGTCGAGTGAGGTCATGTCACTTCGGTCGCGTGTCCTGGCGGTAAAGGTAATAAGCGTAGCCGCCGACGCCCGCGAGGGCCACGAACACGAGCACTTCGTACAGGGACATGGGCTACTCGAACACCACGACGCCACGGGCGACTTCGCCCGCCATCATGCGCTTGAAACCGTCGTTGATGTCCTCGAGCTTGTAGGTCCGGCTGATCAACCCATCGATGTTGAGCTGCTTGTTCATGTAGTGGTCGACCAGCACCGGGAAATCGAGGTCAGGCCGGACCGAGCCGTAGAAGGTGCCGCTCACCGTCTTTTCGCTGAAGACCATCATGAAGGGCGAGTAGCTGGCGCGCACTGTCGCGGCCGAGATGCCGACCGCGACGGCATGGCCGCCGGGGGCCAGCGCGTCGAAGGCCAGCGCCTGGGTCTTGTCGTTGCTGACGGCATCGAAGGAATAGTCGACGCCCAACCCGCCAGTGATCTCCTTGGCCTTCTTGACCGGGTCGTTGTCCTTGGCGGTGTTGATCGTGTGGGTGGCGCCGAAGGTCCTGGCCATCTCGAGCTTGTTGTCGAGGATGTCGGCGGCGATGATCTTGCCCGCCCCCGAGAGCAGCGCGCCCTGGATGGCGTTGAGACCGACGCCGCCGCAGCCGATCACCAGCACGGTCGAGCCCGCCTCGATCTTGGCGTGGCGCGTGACGGCGCCGACGCCGGTCGCCACGCAGCAGCCGACCAGGGCCGCCTGCGCCCACGGCATGTCCTTGCGGATCGGCACCACCATCTCTTCCGGCACCACGACCTCTTCGGCGAAGGTGCCGATGCGGGCCATCTGGTTGATGCCCTGGCCTTTGTGCTTGATGCGGAGCGTGCCGTCGAACAGCCCGCCCGGCGGCGAGCCGGCGCGGCCGATGCAGAGCACCGTGCGGCCCTGGCTGCAGTAGCGGCAGCGCCCGCAATGCGGGCGGAAGGAGAAGATGACGTGGTCACCCGGCTTCACCGTGGTGACGCCCGGGCCGCATTCCAGGATCTCGCCCGCCGCCTCGTGGCCGGGCACGATCGGCATCGGCGAGGGCCAGTCGCCGTTCATGACGTGCCAGTCGCTCTGGCAGACGCCCGCGGCCTTCATCTTGACGCGGACTTCCAGCGCCTTGGGCGGATCGAGTTCGCAGTCGAGCACCTGCAGCGGCTCGTTGGGCTTGAACAGGATGGCGGCTTTCATGATTTTTCCTCCCAGATTGCATCCAGTCTATATCATCGGGACATGAGCAAAACCCTCCTGATCACCGGTGGCGCCTCGGGGATTGGCGCCGCAACCGCCCGTCGCGCGGCCCCACGCGGCTACAAGGTCGCGATCAACTACCGGAGCCGCGACGCCCAGGCCAAGGCAGTCGTGGCCGACATCGAGGCCAAGGGCGGGCGCGCCATCGCACTGCCGGGCGACATGGCGCGCGAGGTCGACATCGTCCGGCTGTTCGAGGAGACCGAACGCGCCCTTGGGCCGATCACGCACCTGGTCAACAGCGCCGGCATCAACGGCCGGCGCAGTCGCGTCGACGAATACGACGCTACGGTGCTGGCCGACCTGTTCGCCATCAATGTCACGGGACTGATGCTGTGCTGCCGGGAAGCGGCCAGGCGCATGTCGACCAAGCACGGCGGCAAGGGCGGCGCGATCGTCAATGTCTCGTCGATGGCGGCAACGCTCGGCGGGCGGCTCGGCTCATCTGCTTATGCCGCCAGCAAGAGTGCGGTCGATGCCTTCACCAAGGGCTTTGCCCGTGAAGTCGCGGCCGAGGGCATCCGGGTGAATTCGCTGCGGCCCGGCATGGTGCTGACCGAGATGACCGAGGCCAGGCTGAAGGAGCAGGCCTTCCGCGCCCACATCGAGACGTCGATCCCGATGCGGCGCGTGGGCCAGAGCCACGAGATCGCCGAGGCGATCCTGTGGCTGCTGTCGGACGACGCCTCCTTCATCACCGGCGCGATGCTCGACGCGGCCGGTGGTGGGTACATCATTTGAGCGCGTTCACACGCGCCGGCGGGCGGCAGGGCCTTCTGAGGCCCGGGAGCCCGCACAGCGCAGAACAGACAAGAAAAGAGGCGCCGGATTTCGGCGCCTCGCTTCTTTCTGAACCGTGCGGGCTCTCGCGCTTCAGTGGCTTGATTACAAGCCACGAATTACAAGCGCTGCCGCCCGCCGTCGCGCTTAGTTGCGCGTTTTATCGACCAGCGCCTTTTCCTTGATCCACGGCATCATGGCGCGGAGCTTGGCGCCGATCTCCTCGATCGGATGCTCCGACATCTTCTTGCGCATGGCCTTGAACGAGGCCTGGTTGACCTTGTTCTCCAGCATCCAGTCGCGCGCGAAGCGGCCGGACTGGATGTCGTCCAGCACGCGCTTCATCTCGGCCTTGGTCTCGTCGGTGACGATACGCGGGCCCGAGCGGTACTCGCCGTACTCGGCGGTGTTGGAGATCGAGTAATTCATGTTGGCGATGCCGCCCTCGTAGATCAGGTCGACGATCAGCTTCACCTCGTGCAGGCACTCGAAGTAAGCCATCTCCGGCGCGTAACCCGCCTCGACCAGCGTCTCGTAACCCGCCTTGATCAGCTCGACCAGGCCACCGCACAGCACGACCTGCTCGCCGAACAGATCGGTCTCGCACTCTTCCTTGAAGCTGGTCTCGATGGTGCCGGCACGGCCGCCACCGATCGCCGAGGAGTAGCTGAGGCCGATCTCGAGCGCGTTGCCCGAGGAATTCTGCGCCACCGCCACGAGGCAGGGCACGCCGCCGCCGCGCACATACTCCGAGCGCACGGTATGGCCGGGGCCCTTGGGGGCGATCATGAACACGTCGATGTCGGAGCGTGGGGTGATCAGGTTGAAATGGACGTTGAGGCCGTGCGCGAAGGCCAGCGCCGCGCCCTGCTTCATGTTGCCGGCGAGGTCGGCGTTGTAGATGTCCGACTGCAGCTCATCCGGCGCCAGCACCATGATAATGTCGGCCCACTTGGCGCCCTCGGCCGGGCTCATCACCGTGAAGCCCACGCCCTCGGCCTTCTTGATCGTGGCCGAGCCGGGCTTCAGCGCGATGCGGACGTCCTTCACGCCCGAATCCCGCAGGTTCATGGCGTGGGCATGGCCCTGGCTGCCGTATCCCACGACCAGGACTTTCTTGCCCTTGATCAGGTTCACGTCGGCGTCACGATCATAATAGACACGCATTGGGGCCATTCCTCCTGGCAGTGTTTGCTCTGTCATGCGACGGGGCTTACTAGACAACCTCACCCGCAAAGGCCAGCCTCGAATCCCATGTTCAAGCCCATGACCGCCCTGCGTTTTTCACTCCTGCTGCTTGCGACCACGCCCGCCCTGAGCGGCTGCGGCGACCGTTATTCGACCCTGCCGGTGCCCGGCGTCCCGGCCGCAGAGATGCCCCAGATAGACGAGGCAATCGCCAGTTCCACGCCGGAGGCGGCTCGGCGGGGCCTCGGCAACCACACTTGGCTCTGGACCCGAGGACCTGGCCCAGCCCAGATCCACTATTCTACAGTTGATGGACGGGATTTCGTCTGGCTGGTCGGGCAGCGGCAAATTCTGACCGGCCAGTGGCAGGTCGATACCGCCACCGACGGCAGCGGCCAGCCACTCGTCCAGATCTGCCTGCGCTATCCCGGCGTCCAGAGACAGGGGCTCGGCAGCAGCTGGCTCTGCCGGCCGGCCGGCACGTTGTTCACCCAGATGCAGGAGCGCGTGAGCGGCGACCCGCTGCGGTTCCAGGGCCGTACCCAGGCGAAATTCGTACTGACCC
>JAUXST010000870.1 GCA_030679805.1 Reyranella sp.
GAGCCCTTCCCGACCGCGCCCAGTCCGCCGTATCGGCTGCGCCTGAGCGGGCTGAACATCGTGGCCGTCGATTCGTCCAACGCCGCCGATGCCGTTCTCTACAATCTGGGGCTCTACATCCCGCAGTATCAGGCGGTGGCCGACATGCTCACCGACGGCACGCCGACGTGGATCGTCACGCATCGGCCGATCTGGGGCGTCGTGAAGAAGATCAAGGGCGGCCCCTCTGGCGGCGAGCCCTACGGTTTCATCAACCTCACACAGCAAGCGGCCATCGCCGCCGTTTTCTGGTCCGGCCTGCCCTCGAACGTGACAGCGGTCCTGGCCGGCCACATGCATCGCTTCCAGGCGATCGGCTTTGGCGGCAACCGGCCGCCTCAGCTCGTCGTCGGCAACAGCGGCATGGAACTGTCGCAGGTAGAACCCCAACCCTCCAACGAGCAATCCAAGCGGCCGATCGCCGTGCCCAATCTCGACGGCGTCGACGCCTTGGTGGTCGGCCTGGAAGAATTTGGCGCCATGGTCTTCACCCTCGGCACGGCTGGTGCCTGGACAAGCGTGGTGTTGGGACCGGCCGGCCACATACGGGCACGATGCGATTCGATCTGGCCGAGCCTGGGCGACGGGCGCTCCGTCTGTGCCCTCGAGTGATCCGCCCGGCGGCCAGACACGCTGGCGATCCCACCGAGAGCCCTGTACAGGTCGATGACATGAAAGCGGTTGCGTGGACTATCTGAAAGAGCTGGCCGGGCGGGCCAATTTGAGCGCCACCTGGGAGGCTTGGTCGCCCGAATATCGGGTGCTGGCAATCGCGGCAGGTTTGGCCTTCGCCTATTGGGCACTGCGCTTCGCGGTTCCCGCCGTCCTGCGGATCTTCCGGCCGGTGCTGTTCGTGGCTTTCGCCCTGGCCGCCGTCTGGGCCCTTTTTCCGGAAGCCACCTGCTCGATCGATTTGATCTCCAAACTGCCGATGATCTGCGCCCGCTAGAGGGCAATGTCACACCCTAGGGTGTCACACCAAGTTGAGACAAATGTTGTGACACAGGCTGAGCGCCCACCTGTGACATCGAGAGGAATCTGCCCCTGCGGCCCCACCTCGGGCGGCCACAGATAACCGTCAAAACCCAGTCCTCGGACGCGCTTTTCGCGCCTCGGTCCACCCACCTGCCGGACAGTCAATGCGGCGGGGGCGTCCTTTTGCTTGCTACTCACGGCTCAATCAAGGCCGCGGGACGGCCCCTCATCCTCCAGGGATCGTACCCGGCGGGCGCGCCGGGCGGGGCATGGCCAAAGATTCGGATCGTCACGTCTTCTGATGTCAGGTCCTGGGAGCGACATCGAAGGCACGGGCCTCTTGGAACAGACCTCGTGCGATGATATCGAAAATATACCACAGGACCTGCTGAACCTGCAACTTTCATTTCAGGAAATTCTGGCCGGGCCGGGGCGCCTTCCCCCCGGCCGCATTCGATGCGAACGTGGCTCGGCGTCCGCCCGGTGGCGGCAGGAGAGTTCGAAGAAACCGACATGGCGGCCCCCTCTGTTCGAATGACGGCCGTGCGCGGCCCTGCACTGACCTTCACCGGCGATCCCTTCCGCGATGGCCTCGACGCCACGATGGTCCACGAACCCGACGCCATCGTCGCCATCGCTGACGGCCACATTGCCCACTTCGGACCGGCGAGCCGCATCGCCCCTCTGCTGCCGGCGGGGACCGAAGTTCTCGACTACGGCAGGGACGCCCTGATCTCCGCAGGCTTCATCGACACCCATGTCCACTATCCGCAGACGCCGATGATCGCCAGCCACGGCGCGCAGCTTCTCGACTGGCTGAACAAGTACACTTTCCCGACCGAACTCAAGTTCGCCGACAAGGCGTACGCGCGCGACATCGCCCGGCTGTTCCTGCGCGAGAACCTGCGCAACGGGATCACGACGAGCTGCGTCTACTGCACGGTCCATCCGCAATCGGTCGATGCCCTGTTCGAGGAAGCCGAGGAAATCGGCCTGCGCCTGGCCGCGGGCAAGGTGTTGATGGACCGCAACGCGCCCGCGGCCCTGCTCGACACGGCGCAGTCGGGATACGACGAGTCACAGGCGCTGATCGCCAGGTGGCACGGTCGCGGCAGGTTGCTCTACGCCATCACCCCGCGGTTCGCCGGTACCAGCACGCCCGCGCAGCTCGCCGCTGCCGGGGCGTTGTGGCAGCAACATCGCGACTGTCTGATGCAGACT
>JAUXST010000889.1 GCA_030679805.1 Reyranella sp.
GACATCGACACGCTGGAGCGCATCGAGATCATCCGCGACCTGCGGCTGGGCGCGTTCGACGTGCTGGTCGGCATCAACCTCCTGCGCGAGGGCCTCGACATTCCCGAGTGCGCGCTCGTCGCCATCCTCGACGCCGACAAGGAGGGCTTCCTGCGCTCGCCCACCTCGCTGGTGCAGACGATCGGCCGCGCCGCGCGCAACGTCGACGGCCGGGTCATCCTCTATGCCGACAAGATGACCGATTCGATCAAGTACGCGATCGCCGAAACCGACCGCCGCCGTGCCAAGCAGACCGCCTACAACGAGGCGCACGGCATCACGCCGGCGTCGATCAAGAAGAACATCTCCGAGATCCTGCAGTCGACCGCCGAGCGCGACCACTACACGGTCGATACCGGTGTGTCGGGCGACGTCCATCTGGTCGGCCACAATCTGCGCACCCACATCGCCGACCTGGAGAAGCGCATGCGAGATGCCGCGGCCAACCTCGAGTTCGAGGAAGCCGCCCGCATCCGCGACGAGATCCGCCGGCTCGAAGTCAACGAACTAGAATTGCCCGGCCAGGCCGCCGGCGCCAATGTCGGCGTCCATCTCGGCAAGATGCAGCACTCCCGCGTCTTCCGCGGCGTGCGCACCGGTTCCGGCGGCGGCCGCCCGGCCCGCCGCAGCGGACGCTAGGAGACGACTGGCCTCCGTCGCAGCCCGCTCGCCCGGGCGGCACGCCGGCGCGGCTGAACCGACGGATGGGCCCAGATACCTGGGCGGAATTCAGCTCCCCGCACGCCGGAGAGCCGTTGTCCTGATCGCGTGTCACAACCATGTGTCACACCAAGTTGAGACAAATGTTGTGACACGCACATGCCCGGAGTCCGGGCCGAGCCCTGTTTCACGGGCTTTTTGCGACGTCGTTTCTTCTTCGCGTGTCACAAGCCCGGCGCGCCTGTGACAGGCAGCGCCATGTGTCCGTTCCGACCTTATGCGGAATTCGGTAGGGGACGGGCTCAAAACCGGACTCAGTCGGCCTGGCGTGACGTACCATCCGAGGCAAGCTCCACCTTCGCGTACGCGTCAACCCGCGGCGTGCGCGGGCGGGTCATGCTTATGTAGAAAGAGCGGCGCGGTCCAACCGCCAGCTTACCTGAGTTAATAGCATATTCCTGCTGAGCCTGTAACTTTCTTTTCGCATACCAGCCACGCTCCCAGGCCATCCCTCGAGCTCAGGTATCCGGGCAGGGTTGCTGGCGATATTCGGGTGGAAGCATCCGGCCTGCGATTGGCTGGGCGGGAACTCCCAGGAACGCACCAGGGTCAGCGTCTGGCACACCACGTCGGCCCAGCGCCGCAGGGCGACTTCGGGGAACCGCAACCAGATCCACAGGCCGTCGGTCTTGGAGTAAAGCCGCATCTCCCATCCCGGATTGGGAGGACGGCCGCCGGGCCAACCCCGTCTGTCCCAGTCGGCGTTCAGGACAATGTCGATCTCCTGGTTGTCGAGACCGCAGCTGACCATGTGAACATTGGGATGAAGATTCGTATAGCAGGTTAGTCCGTGGACCAATTCCTTGCTCCGATAGGCCTCGGGAAACCGGCCCTTTAGCCCGTTCTGAAACAGCCTCGAAGGTAGAATTTCTGTCAATTCCTTGCCGGGAGGCAAATATACGATGTGGTAAGCGCTGACGACGAAATCCCCGTCGCCCAAGGAGGGGCGGCCGGCTTCCTTCGGCCAGTAGGTAGTCAACGATATCCCTCGCACTGGAGAGGGTTTGCCGTCGGACACCCAGAAGGCGACATCGAAGTAATCAGTTCGTGTAAAGCGGCCGGACTTGACTTGGTTCCAGTGGCTCGGAAATCCCCCGAGATAGGTCTCGGGAACGCGAAAGCGCTTGCCTTCGATCTCGTAGTCGACGTGCGCGGGGATGGCGCCTTTCTCTCGGACCTGGGCCTGTGGCGCGCCGGACAGCCCCAGGAGACAAGCCATCAGCAGCAAACCAAGCAACCAGACGCCGATGCTCGGCATGGCTGGAACCGCGAGCAACGAATCCCGCCCCGATATTCTAAGCTCGATCATAGGTTGAAGTTTCATCGATCGTACCCGGTGACGCAAATCGACCACCCGCATACCTGAGGGCTCTGCTCCGGCTCTGCGGGCCTCACCCCTCCGGGCCGATCGCGCTCTCATGCCAGCGGCGCAGCAGCAGGTGTGACAGCAATGACAGCAGCAGGTAGATCGCGATGCCGGCGGCCGAGATCAGCACCAGGGCCGCGAACATGCGCGGGATCCTGAGCTGGTAGCCCGCTTCGAGGATGCGGTAGGCGAGGCCCGAGGCGCTGCCGCCGGTGCCGGCCACGAACTCGGCCACAACGGCGCCGATCAGCGCCAGCCCGCCCGAGATCCGCAAGCCCCCCAGGAAATACGGCAGCGCTGCCGGCAGCCGCAGGTGGATGAGCGTCTTCCAGCGGCCGGCGCCGTAGAGTTCGAAGAGGGCCAGCAGATTGTGGTCGACCGAGCGCAGGCCGAGGATGGTGTTGGACAGGATGGGAAAGAACGCCACCAACCAGGCGCAGATCAGCAGCGACAGATCGACGTTGTTGGCCCAGGCGATGATCAGCGGCGCGATGGCCACGATCGGCGTCACCTGCAGGATGATGGCGTAGGGAAAGAGCGATAGCTCGACCCAGCGCGACAGCGAGAACAGGATCGCGAGCAGGCCGCCGACGATGACGGCCGCCGCCAAGGCCTCCAGCGTGATTTCGAGAGTGACAACGAGCGCGGGGCCGAGCATGCCCCAGTCGTCCACCAGCGTCCGCGCGACCGCGAGCGGGCCCGGCAGGACATAGGGCGGGATCTCCGCCAGCCGCACGACGGCCTCCCACAGCGCGAGCATCACGATGCCCATGACGACGGGCGCGATGACGCGGGCGCTCATGGGGCGCCCTCCCCCTCACCTAGCCCCTCCCCCAAGGGGGAGAGGAACATGAAGAAGACGCCACTCATGCCCCTCGCCCGCGCTTCGGTGCTGTTTACAGCGCCTGTGGGGAGAGGTTGGGTGAGGGGGCCGCGCGAAGGTGCTCGCAGTCTGCTCATGCCGCCATCGCTTCGCCCAGCCGCGCCGAGGCGGCCCGGCAGTGGGCGGCGTAGTCGGGCGAGGTACGGAAGGCCTCGGTGCGCGGGTAAGGTGCGGCGACCGCGAGGTCGGAGACGATGCGGCCCGGCCGCGCGGCCATCACGGCGATGCGTTGCGACAGGAACACCGATTCGAACACCGAGTGGGTCACGAACACGACGGTGAAGCGGCTGCGTTCCCATAGCGCCAGCAGGTCGGCATTCAGCCGATGGCGCGTGATCTCGTCGAGGGCGGCGAAGGGCTCGTCCATCAGCAGCAGCCGCGGCGCCGTCACCAGAG
>JAUXST010000895.1 GCA_030679805.1 Reyranella sp.
CACGGCGAGGCCTGCGCCGGTCCGCGTCGCCTCGTGCAGCACCAGCCAGTTGTTGCCGCGGATCTCCGGCCGGCGCCCGCCGCGATAGTCCAGCAACCAACTCTGTCCCGGCATCCTGATGTGATCGTCGTCGAAGCCGACCCACGGCAGCGCGGCCAGCGCCACCGGGGTGGATCGCTTCACCGGAAAATCACGCGCGGCATAGATCGCAAAAGCAACGCGCCCCAGCTTGCGCGCCACGATGCCGCCCATCTCCGGCACCTGCTCACGGATCAGCAGATCGGCCTCGCGCCGCGACAGGTTGGCCAGCGTATGGCTCGAGATCACCTCGAATTCGATCTGCGGCAGCTTTCTTCTGAGCTCGGCGGAATAGCGGGCGATCAGCGCGGCAGTCGCCTCCTCCGCCGACAGGCGAACCGTGCCGCTCACCGTGTCGCTGAGCCCGGCGCTGCGGCGGTGGATCGAATGCGCCGCCTTCTCCATCGCCTCGGTATCAGCCAGCAACTCCTCGCCCGCGCTGGTCGGGACGAAGCGGTCGGGCAAGCGGTCGAACAGGCGGGCGCCGATCTGCTTCTCGAGCGCGCCCACGCGCCGCGCCACGGTGGGATGGCTGACGCCCAGGGCCTTGGCCGCCGTCGTCAGCGTGCCTTCGCGGGCGAGGGTGAGAAAGACGCGGAGGTCGTCCCAGTTCGCATTCATATTCATGTTCAGAATTGTACAATGCTTTTTCGAATTTGTGGACTGACGAACATCAGCGTTCATCCTAGCGTGGCAGTCGGAAAAGCTCGAAACTGGGTCCCTCATGCATATCGAACCGCGTCTCCTGGTATTCACGAAGGGCGTGCGCTGGCGCATCGCCGCCGCCGTCGCCATCGGCCTGCTGGCAACCGGCCTCGGCATCGCCCGCCTCGGCCTGCTGGGCTGGCTGATCGGCCTGGTGTTCACCGGCCGCGACGTAACCAGCCTGGACGGGCCGATCCTGGCGATCGCCCTCGTCATGGTCCTGCGCGGCTGGGCCGAGCACTGGCGCGCCGTTGTGGCGCACGAGACCGCCGCCCGCGTGCAGAAGGTGCTGCGCCGCACCCTCTACGACCGCATCGCCGCCCTGGGACCGGGCACGGTCGGCCGCCAGCGCTCGGGCGCGCTCACGCTTTCCATGATCGACGGCGTCGAACAGCTCGAAACCTATTTCGGCCAGTTCCTGCCGCAGTTCCTGATCGCGATGCTGTCGCCGCTGCTGATCTTCGCCGTGGTCGCGTTCATCGACCTGCCGGTGGCCTCGGTGATGCTGGCCTTCGCGCTGGTTGCGTTGTTCGCGCCGGCCCTGTGGCACAGGTTCGACGTCAAGAACTCGCAGCGCCGGCAGAAGGCCTATGCCTCCTTCGCGTCCGAGTTCCTCGATTCGATCCAGGGCCTCGCCACCTTGAAGGCCTTCGGCCAGGGCAGGACGCGTGCCGACAAGCTCGAAGTCGAGGCGCACGATCTCTTCCGCCGCACCATGTGGGTGCTGGGCACCAACGCACTGGCGCGCGGCATCACCGACACAGCCATCGCCTGCGGTGCGGCCACCGCGCTGATCTACGGCGCCACGCGTGTCGAGGCGGGCAGCATGTCGCT
>JAUXST010000896.1 GCA_030679805.1 Reyranella sp.
TGCCGCGAATATCCCTCAGCATATCGCAAACGATTTCCTGACGGAGCGTATTCCATGCAGGCTCGATTTTCCGTGACGTCGAACAGCCCAGCTCCCGCGGTGGGCCTTGCGGCGCGTGTCCGCGACTATGCCCTGCTCGTCGGCAGCGCCGCCCAGCTCCTGAGGGTCTACCTCCGACGGCGGGCCGACGCGTTCCACGCCCCTCCGAACTAGAGTCCGTTTGTCGGCACATGCCGCGGACCGTGGTAACGTCTTCGGCATGTGCGAACTCTTCTGCCTGTCCAGCCGCCATCCGACCCGCGCTACATTTTCACTGAAACGCTTTGCTGCCCACGGTGCGCCGGACGGCCGCAACGTCGATGGCTGGGGCGTGGCCTTCCACGAAGGTCGCGACATCCGCCTCTACAAGGAGCCGGAACCGGCGGGCGACAGCCCCTGGGTTGCCTTCATCGAGCGGCGCGCGCTGTCGACGCGACTCCTGATCTCTCACATCCGCCGCGCTACCGTCGGCGCCAACAGCCACGCCAACACCCAACCCTTCGCGCGCGAGCTCGACGGACGCATGCACCTGTTTGCACACAACGGCGGTTTCGACGACATCGCAGCGCGTTTCGCCCGATCGAAGCATCGCTTCCATCCCGTCGGCGAGACCGATTCGGAGATGGCGTGCTGCCTGTTGCTCGAGCGTCTCGCGCCGCTGTGGGAAGGCGCCGGCTTCCCGCCGCTCGATGCGCGGCTGGCCGTCATTAATGCCTTCGCGGCCGAGATGCGGCCGCTCGGGATCGCCAACTTCCTGTACAGCGATGGCGAATTCGTCTTCGGTCACGGCCACCGCCGCACCTAGGCTGACGGCATCGTGGCCCCGCCCGGCCTATGGGTCCGCCATCGCCATCGCGCGCCCTCGCACTCGGCGGGTACCAGCGCGGCGCCGGAAGGCTCCGGCGTCACGATTCATCCGGAGAGTGGTCATGCCGATGACCACCGCCACGCCGGCGAAGCCCAGGAGATGGCGCTCCTGGCCAGCGTCCCCGTGACCGCCGGACACTGGCGACCGCTTGCCGAGGGCGAGATCGTCGTCCTGTCCGCCGGCGAACTCGTGTCCTCTTAGGTCCTCTCGGCCGGCTACAGCCCCTGCGCGCCCGCCACCGCGATGGCCTGGCCGGTCACCCAGGACGCAAGCGGCGAGGCGAGGAACAGCGCGACATTCGCGACTTCCTCGGGATAGCCCATGCGGCCGAACGGGATCGAGGCCAGCGTCCCGTTGTAGAGCGCGGGATTGTCGGTCTTGCGCCGGTCCCAGACACCGCCGGGAAATTCGATCGACCCGGGAGCGATGCAGTTCACTCTGATGCGGTCCTTGGCGTACATCGCGGCCTGCGTGATGGTGTAGTGGATCACGGCTGCCTTGATGGCGCCATAGGGCGGTTGCCGCGCGCCGGGGTGGAAGGCCGCGATCGAGGAGATGTTCACCACGCTGCCCTGGGATTTCTTCAGTGCCGGCAAGGCTTCCTGCGTGGCATGCACGATCGATAGCATGTCGACCGCGAGGTTGCTGGTCCAACCCTTGTCGTCGTCCGACGCGCCGAAAGCGGAAGCGTTGTTGACCAGGAGATCCACCCCGCCCAGCGCAGCGACGGCTTCGCGTACATAGCCGCGTACCGCATCGCCCTGGGCGAGGTCGGCGCTGGCGGCATGGGCCTTGCGGCCGAGCTTCGCGATCTCCGCCCTTGTCTCCTCCAGGGCCTTGGGATCGCGGGCGCAGATCGAGACGTCGCCGCCACAGGCCGCGAAACCCAGTGCGATGGCTTTGCCGATGCCCCTTGAGCCACCGCAAACGATGGCCTTCTTGCCCGCGAAATCTATCTTCATCACGTCTTCTCCTGTTGCGCCGTGCACGATCGCCACCGTGGCGATCGCCGCTCTTGAAGGCAAGCCGGGCTTCGTGATGGGGCCACAGGGAGGGAATGGGCGGCAGTTGCGCG
>JAUXST010000897.1 GCA_030679805.1 Reyranella sp.
TATAGCGGCAACGTGGACTTCCTGACCGATGGCGCCATCGAGTTCCATTGGGCCGAGCGGGACGTCGATACCGGCTTCAAGATGAAGCAGTTCGTCAATCCGATGGCGAAAGGTCACTACTGCTTCCGCACGGACGACATCAGGGGCTTCATGCGTCGCTGTGACGAACTGGGCATTCGCTACGCCGACTACGGCAAGTGGGCCATTGCCGGCTGGCACCAGGTCTTTCTGACCGACCCCGACGGCAATGTTGTCGAGATCCATCAGCCGAACATGTAACGCCGCGCGCTGATGAACGCGAGCCCAAGGCCGGATGGAGGAAACCATGCTTCTGCGCGACAAGGTCTGCATCATTACCGGGGCAGCATCTTTGCGTGGCATCGGGTACGCGACGGCGGAACTCTTCGCCGAACATGCGGCCAAGGTCGTCGTTGCCGACCTGGCAATGAACGAGCAGGTCGCGGCCGAGATCCAGGCGTCCATCGACAAGAAGATTGGAGGGCCAGCCGAGTTCCACAGCGTCCGCTGCGATATCGGCTCTTTCGACGACTGCAGGACCCTCTTCGACAGCGCCGCTTCGCGCTTCGGGCGCGTCGACTGCCTGATCAATTGTGCCGCCGTCGTGAAGTCCCAGTCTTTCCTTGCCATAACGGAGAAAGACTACGACTTCGTGGTCGACGTGAACCTCAAGGGTGCATTCAATCTCGGCAAGGCCGCCGTCGAGCACTTTGTGGCAAATAATGGTGGCAACATCGTCAACGTCGCCTCGGTAGCCGCCCAGCGGGGCGGCGGCCTTGTCGGTGGGGCGCATTATGCTGCGTCCAAAGGCGGCGTTATCAGCCTGACGAAGTCCATTGCCCGTGAGTACGGACCTGAAGGTATCCGAGCCAACGTCATCTGCCCGTCGATGACCGAGACCGGCATGCTTGATGGCATGACCGAGGAGAAGTTCCAGGAAATCGTTTCGGCCATTCCGCTGCGGCGAGCGGGCAAGCCGCGAGATATCGCAGGCGCTTGCTTGTTTCTGGCGTCCGACCTTTCGGCCTACATCACGGGCACGACCATTGACGTGAACGGCGGCAGCCACATTCATTGACACCGATTTTCTTGCGGTCTTCGTCGCAGCTTTCCGCACGTGAGCTTCGAGAAGATCAAATCCGGACAGCTTCACTAGGGAAGGCCGCCACCGTGAATCCCGCCATCGTGATGGCCCGGTTACTGCAGGCTCTTTAGGGCAAGGCGCTCGTTGAACGAACGAAGATCGATCACGATTCGCTGGTGGCTTCCCCTGCCAATCTCCTCCTTGCCGTCGCGCGCCGACACTTTGAAGTCAATTCGCTTTCCGTCGACGCCGACGACCTCGGCGGTCGCGCGTACATCGTGGCCTACGGGCGTGGCGGCGAGATGCTTTACATCCACTGCAATACCGACTGCGCTTTCGCCAGTGTCCAGAAACGGCCTGATGGCATTGAGGGCGGCGTTCTCCATGACCAGAATCATAACGGGCGTCGCAAGCACTTGCGGCAACATGGCGTCCTTGAAGCGATTGGCGAGGTGTTCGGGCTGCACCCGCAATGTCGCCGTTCCTGTGGCTCCCAGCGGAATCTGCTTCATCTGTTCGATCCTGAGTTTGAAGGATTTGAGCACTTTCGGGCGCATATGGAGCGGCAGGCATATTAGCCCGGCATCTCAGCGCCAGGCGAGCCGGCGCTCCTTCTGCTACGAGCGCGACAGCATGGCGGCCGGGAGGGCCAGCAGAGCGCTCAGCCTTCCTCCCGCCAACCGCGTCTCGGCATCGTGAGCGCCATCGCCATGCCAGCGATGTTGGCGCCGGCGGCGATCAGCACCGCCGTGCTGTACTCGCGGGTCATGTCGAACAGGTAGCCGGCCAGGACCGGCAGGCTGATGGCGGCCAGGCACCAGGCGACGTAGGTGCGCCCGGCGACGCGGCCGTAGTCGGCGGGCCGCCAGTAGAGGCCGATCCCGCCGGCGGTGGCGCCGGAGACGAAGCCGTAGCCGAGGCCGACCATCCCCAATCCCAGTACCGCTGACACGGGCGACGGCAGCAGCGTCACCAGCAGCCCGCCGCCCAGCGCCAGCCCGTGCGCCGCGCACATCACGTGCGGCACCGCGAAGCGATCCACCAGCCAGCCGCCGCCGATGCGTGCGAGCGCAATGGCGCCGGTGAGGCCGGTCGTGGCGCCCACCGCAAGGGCTGCCGCCCCGCCGTAGGCGGCGACGATCTCGCGCGCCTGGCTCAATACCATCAGCCCGGCCGAGGCGGCCAAGAAGAACGTCGCCGAGAGCTTGAAGAAGGTCGGGCCCAGGATCGCAGGCCTTGTCCCGTCACTGCCTGCCCCTTCACCGCTCACGGGCGCGACCAGCCGCGCCCCGCCGTGCCGGGCGAGCAGCGCCGCCGCCATGCCGCACGCCACCAGCACCGTCGCCAGCCCCGCCAGCGTCGTGCGCCAGCCGAAGGCCTCGTTGCAGGCATGGAAGGCGGGCGTCGCGATCATGGCGCCCATCGGGTAGAGGCTGACGATGTAGCCGTTCACCAGCCCCTGGCGCCGCCGCACCAGCATGTTCACGCCCTGCTGCAGCAGGATGTAGGCCACGCCGCCGCCGGTGCCGAACACGATGCCGTAGCCCAGCAGCAATTGCGCGAGCCCGCTCGCCGTC
>JAUXST010000902.1 GCA_030679805.1 Reyranella sp.
GGGCAGCACTCGCCGACGCCGTTGTCGATGCGGGCGAAGGTGCTCCCGAGATCGACGAGGATTGGGGCGAGAAGTCGCTGACGCCAGTCGAACGCGTGTTCGGCTGGAACAGCTTCGAGGTGCTGGCCTTCAAGACCGGCAACCCCGACCGGCCGGTGAACGCCATCCCGCCCAGCGCCATCGCCTACTGCCAACTGCGCTTCGTGGTCGGCACCGATCCGCACGACATCATCCCGGCGCTAAAACGCCATCTCGATAAGCACGGGTTTGGCCAGATCGAGATCGAGCAGGCGCGCGACGTGATCATGAATGCGACACGGCTCGATCCGGAGAACCCCTGGGCAAAGTTCGCATCGGCCTCGATCGAGAAGACAGGCGGCCAAAAGCCCAACATGCTGCCCAATCTCGGCGGCTCGCTGCCCAACGAGGTGTTTACCGACATCCTCGGCCTGCCCACCGTCTGGGTGCCGCATTCCTACGCCGCCTGCTCCCAGCATGCACCGAACGAGCACCTGCTGGCGCCTGTCGCGCGCGACGGGCTGCGGTTGATGACGGGCATCTTCTGGGACCTCGGCGCGCAGGGCCGCCCGGGATAGGCTGTCGGAATGCTGTCCGCCGACGAGGCTGCCGATCTGATCGAGGCCATCGCGGCCCGTCAGGACCGTGCGGCCTTCGCCAGCCTGTTCCGCCATTTCGCACCCCGCGTAAAAGCCTTCATCATGCGTGGCGGCACGGACGCAGAGGCCGCGCAGGAAGTCGCCCAGGAAGCCCTGATCATGGTGTGGCGAAAGGCCGCCAGCTTCGACCGGACCCGGGCCTCGGCCGCCACCTGGATCTACACCATCGCCCGCAACAAGCGGATCGACCTCCTGCGCCGCAGCGCCCGGCCAATCGATACCGAGGATTGGCTGGTCGTCTATGCGCCGGAAGGCGAGGAGGCCGACAAATCCGTCCTAGTAGGACAGACGTATACGCGGGTGAAGGAACTTCTGGGCGGCTTGTCGGAAGACCAGCTGGTGGTGATCCGGAAGGCGTTTTTCGAGGACAAGACCCATACAGTGATCGCCGAGGAACTGAAGCTGCCCCTGGGAACAGTAAAATCCCGCATTCGCCTGGCGCTCGGGCGGCTTCGGGAAGCATTGGAGAAAGACGAGACATGAGCCGACATCCGGCCCCCGACGAGCTGTTGCTGGATTATGCCGCGGGTGGGTTGCCCGAGGCGCCGGCGCTGGCCGTGGCATTGCATGTGGCGCTGGATCCGGCCGCCCGGCAGGTGGTCGACCGGCTGAATGCCGTCGGCGGTGCGCTGATCGAGGGCGAGGCCGAAGCGTCGCTGGGCGATACTGCCCTGGAGCGGGTGATGGCGCGGCTGGACGGGGTGGCTGTCGAGCCGCGGGCGGCCCCTGCCGCACGGCGTCCCGGCTTCGAGTGGGCGCCGCCGCCGCTGGTCCCCCATCTCCACCCCGGGATGGGCTGGCGCCGGATCCTGGGAAAGTTCGACGAGATCCGTCTCGACGTGCCGGGGGATGCCTATCGCGTGTCCCTGCTGCGGCTGGAACCCGGACACGGCCTGCCGGAGCACAAGCATCGCGGCTACGAGTACACGGTCTGCCTGCAGGGCGGCTACACCGACGAGACCGGCAGCTACAGCGTGGGCGACTTCGCCATCGGCCCGGGTGCGGAACGGCACGAGCCGATCGCCGACCCGGGAGAGCCCTGCATCGCGCTGATCGTGGTCGAAAAGCCGATCGTGCTGACCGGCCCGTGGGGCCGCTTTTTCAATCCGCTGGTCAGCCGCGGCTGGATCTGACGCGGCGATCTGCCGGCGTTGACCGGCAGGTGGCTTCCCTTCAGGCTTGCAGCCCTGAAGGGGAGATTTCATGCCGCGCATTCCGTATTTCGACGTCGAGACAGCCACCGGCAAGCATGCCGAGTTCCTGGGCAAGCTCGGCCCGACGCTGAACATCTACAAGATGCTGGCCAATTCCGAATACGGGATGAAGGGTTTCATCCGCATGGGCAATGCGCTGCTCTTCAAGTGCGAACTCGATCCGGTGCTGCGCGAGCTGGCGATCATCCGCGTCGGCCGCCTGAGCCGGGCAGCTTACGAGGTTTTCCAGCACGAGCGTATCGGCCGCGAGGCCGGCGTGGCGGAGGAGAAGATCGCGGCCCTGCGCGACGCCACGATCGAGGCGCCTGCCTTCACCGACCACGAGAAGGCCGTG
>JAUXST010000904.1 GCA_030679805.1 Reyranella sp.
GGTCTCGACGGCGGCCTTCGAAAGCGGCCAGAAAGCCTATGCCATGGCTGGAGTCGGTCCCACAGACATTGACACGGCGCAGATCTACGACTGCTTCACCTATATGGTGGTCGCGCAGCTCGAGGATTACGGCTTCTGCAAGAAGGGCGACGGCGGTGCGTATGTCAGCGACGGCACGATCCGCCTGGGCGGGCGGCGGCCCAACAACACCAGCGGCGGCCATCTGTGCGAGGGCTATACGCATGGGCTCAACATGGTGATCGAGAACGTGCGCCAACTGCGCCACGACGCCGACGATTCCTGTCCCGTGGGGCCCGACGGCAAGCGGCAGCATACCTACGATTATCGCGAGGGCGGCTGCCGCCAGGTCAAGAAGTGCGAACTGACGGCCAACATGGGCTGGGCCAACCCGGGAACCGGGTCGGCCATGGTGATGCGGCGCGACTGAGAAGAGGGGACACGACCATGGCGATCCAGGCCAAATACCTCGACATGCCGCTCGACATCAACGATCTCGATGTCGAGAACCTAGCGTATTTCAAGCACTGCGCGACGCACGACTTCCATCTGCAGAAATGCAGCGCCTGCGGCCTGGTGCGCTATCCGCCGACCACGGCCTGTCCGTGGTGCGCCCACCCCAAGTCGGCGTGGGTGCCGGTCGAGGGCCGTGGCGCGGTCCATTCCTACACCGAAGTCCATCACGCCATTCAGCCGGCCTTCAAGGCGCACACGCCCTATCTCATCCTCCTGGTCGATCTCGACACACAGAAAGGCCAGCCCAGCGAGCACGAGGCCCTGCGCGTCGTCGGCAACCTCGCGACGCCGGACGGCAAGCTGGCGCCGCCGGAGATGGTGCGCCGCGTCGGCATCGGGACGCGGGTCCGCATGGTGTTTGCCGATGCGGGCCCGGGCATCGCGCTCCCCCATTGGATCATCGACGAGGGCGCCGACCAGCCGGCGAACCCATGGCGCTATCCGCAGGAGTGACGCCCGGCAGCCGAAGATCGTCGTTACATTGGTCCCACACGAGACGCGGAAAGTTCCTCCGCGATCTCGACGATTTCGCGCGTGCGCGTGACCTCGGTTCCCCAGACACGGTCGAACTCGGCAATTTGGGCGGCTAGCGCCGCCGAGTCCAAGATGTTCTCGGCCTCTTCGACACTGGGGAACTCATAGAGCGCGAGATGGACGAGGGGATTGGTCCGGCTCCAGCAGCGCCAGCCTCGTTGCGCCTTGAATTCCCTGACGGCGACCGGAAGATGTTCGGTCCGGTACCAACTATCGAATTTCTGCCGGTCGGACAGGTTGTTCAGTCTGGCCCGAACGATGAGAACGGCTGTAGCCACGGGGACCTCCTGGTCGGCCTTGTCCTCGGGAAACGCACGCGGAGACTGCTTATTGCTTCCGATCATAGGCGAGCCGCCGACGCGCCGTCACTATGTCAATCGTGCGCCTCTACGGCGGACCGGCTGGCCGGCTGGCCGTTCGCGTAGCGAGTGGGCTGAAGGGCTGGATGGTTCGTGCGGTTAGAGCCGCCGCCGGAACGTGGCAAGATCGGCGCCGAGATAAAGAGAGGAACACAAACCATGCCACGCATGACCGGCGGTGACGCCATCGTCGATTCCCTGCTGCGTCACGGCATCGACACGGTCTTCGGACTGCCGGGCGTGCAGATGTACGGACTGTTCGATGCCTTTGCCCGCAACGCCAACCGGCTGAAGGTGATCAACGCCCGCCACGAGCAGACCACCGCCTACATGGCGCTGGGCTACACGCAGTCGACGGGCAAGCCGTCGGCCTTCTCGGTGGTGCCGGGCCCCGGGGTGATGAACACCATGGGCGCGCTGACCACGGCGTGGGGCGTCAACACGCCCATCATGTGCATCACCGGCCAGGTGCCGAGCGCCATGATCGGCCGCGGGCGCGGCCAGCTCCACGAGATGCCCGACCAGCTCGCCACGCTGAAGACGCTGCTGAAATTCGCCGAGCGCATCGAACATCCGACCGAGGCGCCGCAGGTGATGGCGCGCGCGTACCAGGCGATGGTGTCGGGCCGCCCCGGTCCTGTCGCCGTTGAAATGCCGTGGGACATGTTTCCCGCTACCGCCGACGTGACGCCGATGGACCCGCTCGGCAAGCGGGCGAATCCCGTACCCGATCCCGACAAGATCGCAGCACTCGCCAAGCTGGTCGATGGCGCCCGGGCGCCGATGATCTGGATCGGCGGCGGCGCGGTCGAGGCCGGGCCCGAGATTCTCGCCTTGGCCGAGAAGATCGGCGCGCCCGTCGTGTCGTTCCGCATGGGCAAGGGCGTAATCGATTCGCGCCATCGGCTGTCACTCACCACGGTCGGCGGATTCGAGCTGGGGGACAAGACCGACCTGCTGATCGGCATCGGCACGCGGCTGGACGTGCCGATCGCCCGCTGGGCGCCGGCGCCGGCCGGTCTCAAGACGGCGCGCATCGACATCGACCCGATCGAGCATCGAAGGCTTGCCGTCGACGTGGCGATCGTGGCCGATGCGGCCGACGGGACACGCGCGCTCACGGCGCTCGTGAAGAGCAAGGACGATCCGGCGCGACGAAAGGCTGTGGCCGCGGCCAAGGCGGCGGCGCTGGCTGCGATCGAGAAGGCCGAGCCGCAATACTCCTTCATGAAGGTGCTGCGCGAGGTGCTGCCCGATGACGGCATCGTGGTCGATGAAGTCACGCAGCTCGGCTACATCATCTGGTACGGCTATCCCGTTCACCAGCCGCGCCGCCTGATCTCCTCGGGTTTCTCGGGGACGCTGGGCTACGGCTTCCCGACGGCGCTGGGCGTAAAAGTGGCCAATCCCGGCCGCGCGGTGGTGTCGGTCACCGGCGACGGCGGCTTTCTGTTCGGCGGCTCGGATCTCGCCACTGCCAAGCAGTTCGGCATCAACCTGGTGACGGTGGTGGTGAACAACGCCTCCTACGGCAACGTGCTGCGCGACCAGCAGCGGCTCTACGAAGGCCGCCATTCCGGCGCGGTCCTGACCAACCCGGACTTCCAGGCCTACGCCCGTGCCTTCGGCGTCGGGGCGTGGCGGGTCGAGACCGCCGACGGCCTGCGCGGCGCGCTCAAGGAGGCCCTGGCCAGCGACGCGCCGGCGGTGATCGAGGTCATCTCCGACATCGCCAAGGACTATCCGCCGTACAAGTTCCATCAGCCCAGGCTGCCTTAGAGCATGTTCCGTTGTGGTAGACCCACCCGATTCGAGACGCGCCCTGCGGGCACTCTTCAGGGTGAGGTTGGCGAGGGAGCATCGATGGCGACCATTGAGACGGCCCTGACTCGCCTGTTGGGCCTCCAGCATCCGATCCCGCTCGCTCCGATGGGCTCGGCCGCGGGCGGAAAACTGGCCGCGGCGGTCACCCATGCGGGCGGCCTCGGCCGAGGCCGACGTCATCATCGCGCAGGGGCGCGACGCGGGCGCGGCGCAACGACTTCTTCGAGCAATGGGACTTCTTCGAGCAATGGCATGGCAAGGAGGAGGCACTGCACGGCCAACGGACGCAGGCCGAAGCTGGCCATCTGGCAAGCCCGGCAAGTGATTTCGGTCAGCGCGTGGTGTGGGCCGGAGAGAGCGTGGATCTCGTGCGCGACATTCCCACCGCGCGCGAGGTGATCGAGCGCACCGTCGACGAGGCGGCCGCGGTCCCGCACGCCGGTGCGGCGCTGGTGCATGGCTGATCCGGATCAGCGAAGGCGGGCAGCTCGGCAGCAGCTTGACGGGTCACGAGAACGTTGGGACAAAGCCTATGCTGCTCAAAGCCAGGGTGCGTAGGAGCGGAATTGCACAGATTGTTCTGCAGGATCGCCGGCGTCGATCCAGTTGCCTTGGAGGATTGTCCGAATACGGACCGGATTTGGGCCGCCCAGCTTGGATTTTCGCTCGCCCTCAACTTTTTTCTCCTGTTCGGGTTGACGTTTTACTCGATCGGCTACTTTCTTCCCGAACTCTACGCCCGCGTGCTCGTCGCTTTCGTCGTGGCAGCCGTGTTGACGATGTTCGATCGGGCGCTGTTCCAGTTCGACTGGTTCACGGTCGCCTTGTTGCAGGACGTCCGTGACCTCAATCGCCGTACGACGGTTCTTCAGGGTTTCTTGGCCGTCGCGCGCCCCTTCTGGCGTCTGTCGCTGCGTCTCGCGATCTCTCTTGCCATCGCCTATACACTGTCGGTGTTCGCGGAAATCGCCGTCTTCGACAGCGCCATTCGCGAACGGATGACGGCCGAGAACTATGCGGACAACGAGCCTTACCGGGACAGACTGTCGAAGTTCGAACGAGGGCTCGACGAACAACGAGCCGCCCTGGGCAAGCGGATTGCCCTTCTCGAGAATGAAATCGACGCCGTGCAGAAAGGCGCCGCGTCCCCGGCCGAGCAGGATGAATACGATCTGCTGCGCATGAACGCGTCGGAGACCCGTGCGCGTATCGCGGGCCTCGAGGTAACGATCGCGGGCAACGAAGAGCGCATTCGCGGACTGAGCGAAGACATTTATGCGGAGCGCTATGGGTTGAAGGACAAGCCCCATCGCACCGGCCGGCCCGGATGCGAACCCGGCAGCGTCTGCTACGACCTGGTGCTTACCGTGAAGGAGCTTCGCGAGACCAATGTAAGTTTGCGCAAGGACGTTGAAACGCTCCAGGTCAGGGCGCTGGAGCTGGACGACAAGGCGAGCGACTTTCTCAAGCGGCGCAATGCCGGCGGCGGCGAACTGATCGCCTCGAAGCGCAAGGAAATTGCGACGCTCCGGGCCGAGGTCAGCGCTTTCGACAGCCAAAGCGGCGGGCTCTTGTCGAACTACGCCGCAGAACTCAAACGTGACGGAACCTACCGACCGCTGCGCGACGATCCGATGATCCGCATAAGGGTCCTGGACGAACTCCGTGCCGATCCCGTGCGAGGGCCGGCCATCACGAGCATGTCGTATTTGATCAGAGCCTTTATTGCGTTTCTCGAACTCGCACCCGTTCTGGCCAAGATCTTCTTTGCGCCGCCGACTGTCTACTCCGCAAAGATCAGGACGGCTGTCGCCTTGGGGCAGAATCGAGCCCAGAGAGAGAGGGACGACCACTTGAGCCTGTCCACAAGTGGCGGCCTCCATGTCTACAGCTTCGACTCCCTGAACCCTGGCGACAACCAGCGCCCTGCGCGAGGTCCTGCCAAGCAACTCGGCAATTCCCAACCCAAGATGCTTCCAACGCCCGAGCGCGGTACGGTCCAGAAGGCCATCGCGCACTTCAGCCTGGACGACCTCAACCAGTTCGGCCTGTCGAAGCTGCGTGAATGGATCGAGGCCGACCCGGAACACAGGCGTGCTGCCGGAGACTATTACACCGCCAGGCTGGCTCAGGGTCAGTTTCTCCTCGATTCCGACCTGGCAATAGCCAAGTACAGTCAAACGCACTTCGATCGGGGGACGCGGTTTTTCGAGCTGGGCTTCGGCTTCGGGGAACTCAGCCTGAGCCTGGCGCTCGGCGGCTTTCACACAGTCGGCTTCGAATCGGACGCCGGCCGCTACGCCGGTGCCTCTGCGCTGACTGTGGCGCTCGCGCAGCAAGGGATCGACACCGGCAACCTGACATTGGCCTATGGTGCTTATCCCGACATTCTTCGGCTCGACGAGCGTGACCTGGACAGCGAGTCGGTATTCGTTTCGACGAACGTGACCAGCACGCTTGTGATGGAGACGATAGACCGTGTCATGCGGTCGCTCAGGCATTTCGACCATCTTATCATCGATCTTTCGCGTTTCGGCGAGGTGCGCGACGTGCCTTCGCAGCGGGCCTTGATTGTCCAGTTGCAGAAACTTGGCTTCAGCGAGGCGGCGCGGGTCTACTCGGTCGGGGACATCGACATTCGGCATTTCCAGCGCAATCGGGGTGACGAGACGGCCGGTCCTAACTAGGTTCGAGTTGCCCTGACGAACATCGCGATCAGAAGCGGGAGCACTCCAAGATGGCCAAGAATCCTGAGAGCAAGAGCAAAGGCAAGCCGGTCGCCGTGGTCGTGGGCGCCACGTCGAAATGGCAGTCCGATGGCCGCAACACCCGGCTGGTCCATGGCAAGGCGGTGGACGACAGCGACCTGCCCGTCGGCATCCGCTGGGGCATCGGCGGCGCCATTGCCCAGAAGTTCGCGGCCGAGGGGTTCTTTGTCGTGCTGACGACGCGGAGCGCGGGCAATGCGTCGAGCCTCGAGGCGGCGATCCGGGAGCAGGGCGGCGATTGCAGGGTCGTCGAACTCGATCTCTCGCGGCAGGAGTCGATCGCGGCGGCCTTCGCCACGATCCGCGGCGAGCTGGGCGATCCGCATGTCCTGCTCTACAACGCGGGTTATCTCGAAGGCCGCGACCTGCCGCCCGAGAAGGAACTGCTCGAACATATCCCGGTCGAAATGTTCGACACCGCCCAGCATATCGCCAGCCGCGGTCCGTTCCTCGTCGCCAAGGAGGTCCTGCCGGCCATGCGCCAGCGCGGTGAGGGGTCGTTCTTCTTTTCCAACAATTCCAGTTCGCTGCGCGGGCGCAAGCGGATGACGGGCCAGTCGCTCTACTATCCCCGCGTGATGATGCGCACGCTCGCGCAGGTGCTGACCGAGGAATATTCAGAGCATGGCGTGCATGTCGCCAACGTGGTGATCGACGGCCTGATCGATTCGCCCGGAACGCACGCCCTGCCGCGTGCCAGGCAGAGCCCCGAGCTGGTGATGAATCCGGTCAAGATCGCCGAGGCGTTCTATTACCTGCATACCCAGGATCGCTCGTGCTGGACGCACGAGCTGCAGCTGACGCCGTATTCGACCAAGCCGAGCTACTGACGCCGCTGGACCCCCATGCGATGAGAAGGACGGTCGCGCTGCTGGGTTTGGCGCTGGCGCTGGTCTCGCCGGCGGCGCGGGCTGCGGACTCCGTCGATATGCTGCTGGTGCTCGCCGCCGACGTCTCGCGGAGTGTGACCGAGCCCAAGTTCAAGCTTCAGCGCGGGGGCACAGCCGCCGCCATCTCGCATCCGGACGTGGTCAGGGCTATCACCTCCGGCCCGAACCGGCGCATTGCCGTGTGCTTCGTCGAATGGGCGACGACCGGCATGTAGGCCGTCGTTGCCGACTGGACGGTGATCGGGAGCGGTGGCGACGCGCGCGGCTTCGGCGACAGGCTGGTCGAGGCACCGCGATCGTTCGCCGGCAGCACTTCGATCAGCGGCGCCATCGACTTCTCGGTAGGCCAGCTCGAGCGCGCGCCGTTTACCGCGGAGCGGCGCGTCATCGATGTTTCCGGCGACGGCAACAACAATTCCGGCCGCACGGTCACCGACGCCCGCGACGAGGCCGTGGCGAAGAGCATCACCATCAATGCCCTGGTGATCCTGATGCCGCTCGCCGAATCGTTCCGCCCGGAGCACACGAATCCGCCGGGCGGCCTCGAGAAATACTTCCAGGACAACGTCATCGGCGGGTCCGGGGCGTTCACCGTCGTTGCCGAAGGTCACGAGTCATTCGGCCGGGCGCTAACGAAGAAGCTGATCCGGGAGATCGTGGGCTTGCCCCATCCTCGGCTCGCCGCCACGGACTGAAGCGGCGCCGGTCATTCTCCCGCCAACTATTTCTGCAGCGCAGCACGCAAGCCTCTTCGGGGCGCTTTTCTCCTGTCAATCGACGTCGTCCTGCCGAATGATCGGCTCAACGACAATAAGAACGACATGCCGGGATGAACGCCATCGCTGAGAAGGGCGGCCTCTTCACGATCAGTGGACGGCAGTGGCTCATCCTGCTGATGGTCCAGCTGGCCAACATGCTGTTCGGCATGACCATAACGCTGGCCAATCTGGTGCTGCCGCAGATGCGCGGCAACCTGTCGGCCACGCAGGAGGAGATTTCCTGGGTCATCACGCTCAACCTGGTGGCGACCGCCGTTGCCACGCCGATGACGGGCTGGCTGTCGAGCCGGCTGGGCTGGCGCAACCTGATGTTCTTCACCGTGCTCGGCTTTACCGTTACCTCGCTGCTGTGCGGCGTGGCCAACAGCCTGGAGAGCCTGATCCTGGCCCGTGTCGCGCAGGGGGCGTTCGGCGCGCCCATCATGCCGCTCGGCCAGGCGATCCTGCTGGCGACCTTCCCCAAGCATCTTCAGCCCACTGCGCTGGTGATGTGGGGCATCGGCGCGGTGTTCGGTCCCGTGGCCGGCCCCATCCTGGGCAGCATCGTGACGGAAGCCTACGACTGGCGCGCCGCGTTCTTCATGATCGTCCCGCCCGGGATCTGCGCGCTGGTCTGCATCTGGTTCGCGCTCCGCGACCACACGCAGCGCGCGACCGTGAGATTCGACTGGATCGGCTTCATCGCACTCTCCGTCGCGATGGCGGCGGCGCAGCTGATCCTCGACCGTGGCCACCGGCTCGACTGGTTCGAGTCGACGGAGATGATCCTGTTCGCCTTCACGGGGGCGCTGGCACTCTGGATCTTCGTCGTGCACTGCCTGACGGTGCCGGAACCGTTCCTCAATCCGCGCCTGCTGCTCGATCGCAATTTCTCCATCGGCATCCTGCTCGCCTTCGTCATGGGCATGCTGAATTTCGTCAGCATCGTGCTGTTCCCGACCCTGTTCCACGACCTGCGCGGCTATCCCGACAATGCCATCGCCACGCTGATCGCCGCGCGCGGCGTGGGCAACTGGACGGCCTTCCTGTTCATCGCCCAGCTCACGCGCGTGGCACCGCGGTTCGCCATCGTCTGCGGCATGGCTCTCCAGGCAGGGGCGGGCTTCTGGATGGCCCGGTTCGACATCAACCTCACCGATTCCGACGTGTTCTGGGGCAACTTCCTGCTGGGCCTCGGCCAGTCGATCGCCTTCACGCCGATGACGGTGATGGCCTTCTCGACCCTGCCGACGCACCTGGTCACCGAGGGTTCTTCCGTCTTCACCCTGATGCGCAACTTCGGCTCCAGCCTGTTCATCTCCGTCGCCGTGCTGATCGTCAGCCGCTCGACTGCGTCCAACTATTCGCGGATGACGGAATTCATCACGCCCTACAACAAAACCCTGTCGATGCCGGGCCTGCCACCGCAGTGGAACCTGGAAAGCGCGGCCAGCCTGCAGAGCCTGTCGAGCGAGATCCTGCGACAGGCCGCGATGATCGGTTACCTGAATGCTTTCCACCTGATGGCGTTCGTCGCCCTTGCGGCGATGCCCCTTGCCGGCTTCATGCGTCGGGTAAGGTAAGACCCGTGATAGATTCTGTGGAAACGCGAGGGAGAAGACAATGAAGTCGACGACACCGACAACACTGGCGACCGCGATCAGCTCGCATCTGGCGGTGCGGAAAGACTGGCTCGATCGGCGCCGGGAGGACGTTCTCGAACCCGATCTGCCGATCGTCGACCCGCATCACCACCTGATCGACCGGCCGGAGAGCGGGCGCTACCTGCTGCCGGACCTGCTGGAGGATATCGCCAGCGGGCACAAGGTCGTGGCCACCGTCTATCTGGAATGGCTGTCGATGTATCGCAGCGACGGTCCTGAAGAAATGCGCCCGGTCGGTGAGATCGAGTTCGCCAATGGCGTCGCGGCGATGTGCGCCAGCGGCGGGTACGGCACGCCCCGCGTCTGCGCCGGCATCGTCGGCCACGCCGACCTTGCCCTGGGCGCGCGCGTGTCCAAGGTCCTGGAGGCGATGATCGTGGCCGGCGGCGGCCGGTTCCGCGGCATTCGCTTCATCGCGTCCAGCGATCCTGATCAGGCCCAGTGGGGCGCCACGGCCGTCCGGCCGGAGGGCTTGCTGCTCGACAAGCGGGTGCGCGAAGGTTTTGCCCAACTGGCGCCGCTCGGCCTCAGTTTCGACGCCTGGGTCTACCATCCGCAGCTCGGCGATGTGGTCGACCTGGCGCGCGCCTTTCCGGCGACGCCTATCGTCCTCAATCATGTCGGCGGCCCGATCGGGCTCGGCCGCCACAGGGACAAGCGTGACGCGGTCTTTGCCGACTGGAGCGCGCGCATCCGCGACCTGGCGGCGTGTCCCAACGTGCACGTGAAGCTGGGCGGCCTCGGCATGAAGATGTTCGGGTTCGATGTGCACGAAGGCGAGCTGCCGCCCAGCTCGGAGCAGCTCGCGACGGCATGGCGGCCCTACGTGGAAACCTGCATCTCGGCTTTCAGCCCGAGCCGCGCGATGTTCGAAAGCAACTTCCCCGTCGACAAGGGCTCCTATGGCTACGGCGTGTTCTGGAACGCCTGTAAGCGATTGGCGCAGGGGGCGAGTGCGGCTGAGAAGGCCGATCTGTTCCACGGGACTGCGTCGAGAGTCTATCGGCTCGGCCTCTGAGCGACGTGCCGTTCATGATCGGTCGGGACACGACGGACATGGTACCGAGGGGAAGCCTCCGCTGATGTCACCTGTTCTTCGGCGGCAAGGTCTGGCGATCGTCGCCACCTTGGCCACCGCCTACGTCGCCAGCCACTTCTTCCGGGCGTCCAACGTCACGATTGGCCTCGACCTGATGCGCGACCTGCGCATCGGACCGGAAGCGCTGGGCGCATTGACCGGCGCCTTCTTCTTCGGCTTTTCGGCGATGCAGATTCCCTGCGGCTTCTTCTTCGACCGCTACGGCCCGCGCCGCACGGTTTCCGGGATGCTGCTGCTGGCGGTGGCGGGTGCGGCACTCTTCACCCTGGCGCCCAACTGGCCGCTGCTGTTGACGGGACGGGCGCTGATGGGCGCGGGCTTCGGCGTCATGCTGATCGGCACCATGGTGGTGATCTCGCGCTGGTTTCCGCCCGACCGGTTCTCCACCCTGTCGGGGATCGTGCTGTCGATCGGGTTGATCGGCAATCTGCTCGCCACCACGCCGCTCGCCTGGGGCACCGAGCTGATCGGCTGGCGCGGCGTATTCGCCATCGTGGTTGCCTTCGCCGCGATCGCAGCCCTTGCGGTCTGGCTGGTCGTGCGTGATGCGCCGCCCGGTCATCCGTTCCTGGAACGCAAGGCCGAATCGCCCGCCGAGATGCTGCGCGGCCTGGGCGAGGCGCTGCGCAATCCGGCGCTGCCCTTCATCCTGGCCCTGAATTTCTGCAACTACGCCTGCACCTTCACCGTGCAGGGATTGTGGGGCGGGCCGTTCCTCCGCGAGGTGCATGGCCTCAGCCGGATCGACTCCGGCAACGTGCTGCTGGTTGCCGTGATTGCCTATCAGATCGGCATGCTGGTGTTCGGCCCGCTCGATCGCGTGCTTGATACCCGCAAGTGGATTGCCATTGCCGGAACGTCGGCGATCGCCACGATCCTCGGCATGCTGGCAATTTGGGGGCATCCGCCACTTTGGCTGGCTATCGGGGCGATCGTCGGCATCGGCTTCCTCAGCGCCTCCAGCACCATGGTCATGACGCATGGCCGCGGCATCTTCCCCGATCGCCTGATCGGTCGCGGCATGGCGACCATGAACACCAGCGTGATGCTGGGCGTCGGCTGCATGCAGACGCTGTCGGGAATCATCCTGGGGGCGTTCGCGCCCTTGGCCGATGGCGCGCGATCGGAGACGGCCTATCGCACCTTGTTCGGGTTCATGTGCGTGGTGCTGCTGGTGGCGGTAGCTGTCTATGGTCAGGCGGCCGATATCAAACCGAGCGACGAACTGCGCGCCCGGCAGGCGGGACGCCGTTGAGAAGCGCGCCCGGTGATCGCGACTCTGGACCCGAAGTGGCCTACTCGGCCTTGGCGCCGGATTTCTTGATGATGGGCAGCCAGAGCGCCTGGTCGTCCTCGATCAGTTTGCGGGCGGCTTCGGGCGAGCCCGGCGGCAGCATCTCGAAGCCCTGGACCAGGAGCTTTTCCCTCACCTGCGGGATCTGGCCAATGCGGTTGATCTCGGCATTGAGGCGCGAGACGATCGTGTTTGGCGTGTTCGCCGGCAGCGCGAAGCCCAACCACACGGCGACCACGAAGTCGGGCACGCCGGCCTCGATCATGGTCGGCAGGTTGGGGAGCAGGGCCGAGCGGTCCTGGCTGGTGACGGCGAGCGCCTTCAGCTTGCCGGCCCTGATCTGGCCCAGCACCGTCGGCGTGTTGAAGAAGCCCATCGTCACCTCGCCATTCACCACCGCGAGGACCGCGGCGGGCGCGCCGCGGTAGGGGACGTGCTGCAGGCGAACGCCGGTGCGCTGTTCCAGGATCACGCCTGACATGTGGAGGCTGCTGCCGACGCCGCTCGAGCCGTAGGTGAGCTCGCCCGGCTTGGCGCGCGCCTGCGCCACCAGGTCGGCGACGGTCGTGGCCGGGTTGGCGGGGGAGACGACCAGCACGTTGGGGAGAGTGCCGGTGACGTTGATCGGCACGAGGTCTTTCAGCGGATCGTAGCCCAACACCTTGTAGAGGCCGAGGTTGAACACCGTCGTGCCCTGCGAGCTCAGCAGCAGCGTGTAGCCGTCGGCCGGCGCGCGTGCGCCCTCCGCGGTCCCCATGAGGCCGCCCGCGCCGCCCTTGTTGTCGACCACGACCTGCTGGCCGAGCGCCTTGGCCAGTTCCTCGGCGTAGGTGCGTCCGACGGTGTCGGCACCGGCACCCGCCGCAAACGGCACGATCATGCGGAGCGTGCGCTCCGGCCAGTCGGCGGCCCGCGCCGACGTGGATGTGAGCAGCGGGGGCACGAGCAGCACGATGCCCACCAGGGCACTCCGTCGTGTCAGTGCCTGTCGTGTCGGGATCATGGCCGGCCTCATTCGGAAAAAAAGAACTCCAACGGAGACTGACAGCTCCAGGCACGCCGGGCGACCAGAAGCTTCCGCTTCGCATCGCTCACTTCATCTGGCCCTGCAGCGATCCCGATCGCCTTTTCCCTGATGCAGCGGGTATCGGCTGCAATTAAGCTGCCTGCTCATGAAGCCGCCACCCGTCATCCGGAAGACCACCGCCGTTTTCCACCAGTCCGGGCCCCTGCCGGTCGGCAAAGGCAAGATCACCGGTATCGTGGCGCTCACCCTGGGAGGGCTTGCCGTGCTGGCGGTACTGGCCTTCCACTTCCCGCAATATCTGACGACGCCGGACCTGAGGAAGAAGTACGACGTCCAGATCCTGCGTGAAGTGCTGCTGGTCGGCATGGTGATCGCGGGCGGCATGGCGGTCGCCAACCTGATCCAGCGGCGCAATCGCTGGCTGAATGCCACGGCGCTGGCGCTGATCCTGGTCGCCGCCGCCATGGGCGGCCATCGCGTACCGGTCGCCGACTTTTCGGACAACACACCTTATATCGGCCTCGACTGGTTCATCCTCGACCTGCTGGGCTCGAGCTTGATCTTCATCCTGATCGAGAAGCTGGCGCCGCTCCATCGCGAGCAGCCGGTGTTCCGGCCAGGCTGGCAGACGGATTTCACGCATTTCATCGTCAACCACCTGCTGGTCGGGTTGGCGCTGCTGATCGTGAATTTCGCCATTCATCGCCTGTTCGGCTGGATGGTTTGGGCGTCGCTGCAGAAATGGGTCGGTGGCCTGCCGTTCTTCGCCGGGCTGTTCCTGGTGCTGCTGGTCGCGGACCTAGTGCAGTACTGGACGCATCGCGCCTATCACGAGATCCCGTTTCTGTGGCGCTTCCATGCCGTGCACCACAGCGCCGAGTACATGGACTGGATGGCGGGTTCGCGGCTCCACATCCTGGAGCTGCTCTTCACCCGCGTGTCGATTCTGGGCGTGCTCTACGTTCTGGGCTTCAACCAGGCGGTGACCGATGTCTACATCGTGATCGTAGGCTTCCAGGCCGTGTTCAACCACGCCAACGTGCGGCTGCCCGCAATCTTCGGCCGTGCACCGCTCAAGTGGCTGGTTGTGACGCCGGACTTCCACCACTGGCATCACAGCTCCGAACGCGAAGCGATCGACCGCAACTATGCCGCTCACTTTGCCTTCATCGACTACATCTTCGGCACCGCCGTGAAATCCGACCGGCGCTTCCCCGGCAAGTACGGCGTGCTGGGCGACTACATGCCGCCGGGCTTCGTGCGCCAGCAGCTCTTCCCCTTCACTTGGAAGGGATGAGGTGCCTGCGGCTTAGATCTTCCGCGGTTTCCCTATCGCACATGGAACGACAGCGGTGTACCCGAACCCCCGCAGGCGGCGCCAACGGCACTCGGGCGCGTCAGCGATTGCGGAATGCCTCGGCCATGCGCAGGAATGCTCCATCCAGGACCGATCGGACGTCCTCCGGCACGCCGCAATCCTCCAGCGCCCGACGCATGCACATCATCCATTCATCGCGCTCGGCCTGGCCGATGGCAAAGGGCCGGTGCGCGGACATGATGCATTTGTGATCCGGCCGCTGGAAATAGAGCGGAGGGCCGCCCAGCCAGCCGCTCAGGAATTCGAACAGGCGTTCGCGCACGGCGGAAAGATCATCCGCGTGCAGGGCGCGAATGCCGGCGGCCTCGGGGGCGCTGTCCATGATGTCGTAGAAGCGATCGACGATGCGCCGGACCATCACGTCGCCACCGACGATCAGGTACGGGGTTGGTTTGCGGGTGATCGTGGTCGGGGCTGCCGTGGAACTCATGCGCTTAAAATAGATACGCCTTGGTCCGGAATCTTGATTTGGGTCAATATCCCTGCCGGCAGAATACAATCGCCTTTACGGCAAAGGCCCCAATCGGAAAAGGACTTTCAGAATGAGCAGCCCGACCGACTACGTCCCGCCAAAAGTCTGGACCTGGAATAAGGCGAGCGGGGGACGCTTTGCCAACATCAATCGTCCGATCGCAGGACCTACCCATGACAAGGAACTGCCGGTGGGTCGGCACCCTTTCCAGCTCTATTCGCTGGGAACGCCCAATGGCCAGAAGATCACCATCATGTTCGAGGAGCTGCTGGCGCTGGGCCATGCCGGCGCGGAGTACGATGCTTGGCTGATCCGGATCGGCGAAGGCGAGCAGTTCGGCAGCGGCTTCGTGGCGGTGAACCCCAACTCCAAGATTCCGGCCCTGGTGGACCGCAGCGGGCCGACACCGACCCGCCTGTTCGAATCGGGCGCGATGCTGCTCTACCTCGCCGAGAAGTTCGGCGCGCTTTTGCCGAAAGAGGGCGCCGGCCGCGCCGAGTGCCTCTCGTGGCTGTTCTGGCAGATGGGCAGCGCGCCTTACCTGGGCGGCGGCTTCGGCCACTTCTATGCCTACGCGCCGACCAAGATCGAGTACGCCATCGACCGGTTCGCCATGGAAACCAAGCGACAGCTCGATGTCCTCGACCGGCGGTTGGCGGAGAGCACGTATCTCGCCGGCTCCGACTACACCATCGCCGATATCGCGGTGTGGCCGTGGTACGGCGGCCTGGCCAAGGGCCTGCTGTACGGGGCGGGCGAATTCCTGTCGGTACAGGACTACAAGAACGTCCAGCGCTGGGCCGACCTTATCGGCGCGCGTCCGGCCGTGAAGCGCGGTCGCATCGTGAACCGCCTGCAAGGCGATCCGAAGAGCCAGCTGCGCGAACGCCACGACGCCAGCGACTTCGATCTGAGGACAGAGGACAAGGCCGCGGCCACGAGCTGACCGGCTTCAGCCTAGACTCAAGTCGAAACGTCTTCCGGACCGCGCGCATCCTGCGCGCTGTCCAGAAGACCGAGAGCTGCCGACTCTCCCGCGCTTCTCATTCTCACTTTCTCTCCGAGCGAAACGGCCGCAGACGCTTGCTTGCTGGACGGCAAGAGCGGCGGGTACTGTTGGCCGAAAGCGAAAACGGAGGGAACGGTTCCATGGACGGTGTTCTGACCGACACTTCGTCGAAGGCGACAGCCGAGAGCTGGCTCGGCGATTTCGCGGCGACATTGGCTTCCGGCGATGCCGCGCGCCTCGCAGCGCTCTTCGCGCATGAATGTCATTGGCGGGACATCCTCGCCTTTACCTGGGACCTGCACACGACTTCCGGCGC
>JAUXST010000913.1 GCA_030679805.1 Reyranella sp.
GGGCCGCTGAGGACGCCAAGCTCAAGGCCGAGCAGGAGGAGAAGGCCAAGGCGGACCAGGAGGCGCGGGACAAGGCCGACGCGGAGTTGGCGTTCCGCCGCAAGATCGAAGCTGAATTGGCCGAAAAGAAAAAGGCCGAGGACGAGGCTCAGCAGAATGCGGAGGCCGAGGCTGCCGCCAAGCGCAAGGCAGAGGACGACGCCCGCAAGGCGGCCGAATTGATGACGGGGCAATTCGACCATTTCGGCAAGACACTGATGTTGCTGAGCTTGCGCAACAATCCCGCTGAGATTCGCCTGCAGGGGGTCGATGTCGTCGATGAGCCACGCCTGCGCCAAGCTGGCGTCAATGCCCTGGCGGCCAAACCGCGCAATCTGCGCTGCCGCCAGACCGACCGCCTGACCGACGGCACGCCGCTCTATCGCTGCCTAGTCACCAAGCTCGATGCCAAGGAACCACTGGCCGACATTCCGGACTCGGATCGAGTCGATCTCGCATTGGCCCTTGTCAGCGGTGGTCTGGTGCTGGCGTCCTGCGATGCCCCCCGGGCCTATGCCGACGCTGAGGACGAAGCCCGTGGCAAGAGTCTGAACTTATGGGCTATGATAAAGCACGCTGAATACAGACGGAGATGTGCGCGATGAACGCTGTAGTTGCCATGTTGAGCCCCCGTGCGGCCTCGCGGTCGCGCTTCTTCGTCAAGCTTGTCGGCGTCGTGGCGGCCCTCGGGTTTGCGACAAGCTGCACGACCAATGAAAGCGGTGGTCCGTCGAACCAGGCCATGGGCACGGTCTTGGGAGCAGCAGTTGGCGGCACGGTCGGCGGCTTGGCGTTCGGAAGTGCCGGCGGGGTTGTCGGCGGGGCTCTGGTCGGCGCTCTTGCCGGTAATCTCGTGGGCCGGGCGCTCGACAATCAGGAACGGCAGCGCCTTGCCCAGGCCACCCAGAATGCCTTTGTCGCCGAGACCAACGTGCCGACGACCTACACGGTCGAGAAGACCTCGAATCAATCGTCATCGGCACCGCCCACTGTGGTGCAAGCCAAGCCGGTCGGTCCCAAGACGGGCCGGGCCGACGGCAGCACCTGCCGGCCGATCGAACTCACGGCGACCAAGAACGGTCAGACCACGACCGAAACGACGACATTCTGCCAGGCCGCGGGTTCCAGCGATCTGAAGCCGGTTACGGTCTGATCCGCAGGGGCGGCGGCAGCGCACGATAGCGGCCGGCCTTTACGCACTCTGCCGGAGGTCTATGAGCGACGCGTCTGATCAGTCCGCCCAGAGTGGGACAGGAACGACGCCGGTTGACTTCGTCGCGCTGTCGGCGGGACGGACAGTCGGGCGGTACGAAGTCGTGTCCGTCCTCGGCCAGGGTGGCTTCGGGATCACCTATCGCGCCCATGACACCCAGCTCGACCGCGAGGTCGCCATCAAGGAATATCTGCCGCTGGCGCTCGCCGTGCGGCAGGACGGCACGACCGTCCTGCCGCGCTCGACCGACGCGGCGGCGGATTTTTCCTGGGGGCGCGACCGCTTCGTGGCCGAGGGGCGGACGCTGGCAAGCCTCCAGCGGGCACCGGCGATCGTTCGGGTCTTCGATTTCCTCGAAGCCAACGGCACGGCCTACATCGTCATGGAGCTGCTCCACGGCGAAACGCTCGAGCATCGGCTGAAGCAAAAGGGATCGCTCGGTCCGGCGGAGATCGACCGCATCCTGTGGCCGCTGCTCGACGGACTGGAGCAGGTCCACGCTACCGGCTTCCTTCATCGCGACATCAAGCCGGCCAACATCCTGCTGGATGCTGCTGGCAATCCGACCTTGATCGATTTCGGCGCCTCGCGTGCGGCCATGGCAGGGCGCTCGGTGGCGCTTACGGCGATCTTTACGCCAGGCTATGCCGCTGCCGAGCAGATGACGTCGGCCAAGCAGGGACCGTGGACCGACATCTACGGGCTTTCCGCCACGCTCTATCACGCCATCACCGGCGCGATGCCGCCCAGCGCATTCGACCGCATGCTGGGCGATGCCTACGAGCCTCTCGGCGGCAAATCCATGGCAGGGTTCGCGCCGGGCCTGCTGGTTGGCATCGATGCGGGACTGGCGGTGCGGGCCAGCGACCGGCCGCAGTCGATTGCCGGCTGGCGGCCGATCCTGGGGCAGACGACGGCGTCCGATGCCCAGGCAACGGTGGCGATGGTCCGACAGGGTGGCGGCGCGACGACGGTGGTTTCCAGCCCCAAAACTGCCGCTGCCGTTCCTGCGGAACCTGCCAGGCGTGGCATGGGTCTGTGGCTCGGAGCCGCCGCCGCGGCAATTCTGGTGGCTGCGGGCGGCTACTTCGGATTGGTCAATGACCGGCAGCCCACTCCCTCCGTGGTGGCGGTGCCGGCCGTTGCGACGGTCGACAAGGCCGCCCAGGAAGCCCAGGCAGCGGCCGAGGCAAAGCGTCTGCAGGATCAGGAGGATCTCGCGAAGTTGCGGGCCGAGGCCGAGGCTCGGCAGAAGGCAGACGCTGAGGCTGCTGTCCGGCGTCAGATCGAGGAGGAAACGCGGCTCAAGATCGCGGCGGAAGAGGCCGAGAAGAAGCAGCTCGAAGACGAAGCGCGGCAGAAGGCGGACGCCGAAGTAGCCGCAAAGCACAGGGCCGAGGAAGAGGAGAAGAAGACCGCCGAGGTGGCTGAGGGCGCCCTTCGCCTCACCACGGTGGACCGCCAGCATGTCCAAGTGGCACTGCCGGCGTTGGGTTTCGCCACAGGCGGCACCGACGGCACGTTTGGCCTCCGCACACGGGAGATGATCGGGGCCTGGCAGAAGGGTCACGGCATGACGCCCACTGGCTTCCTCACCGGCGCGCAGAATCAGGCGATGCTCAAGGAGGCCGCACCGGCAATCGCGAAATTCGACGATGAACAGAGGAAGGCGGCCGAGGCGCAGGCCAAGCCGCCGAGCCCGCCGCCGCCAGCCACCGCGCCGCCACAGGTTGCCGCGGCGATGCCGCCATCGGCGGCACCGGCTGTTGCGGCGCCGGGGTCCACGGACGGCGTGTGGCAAGGGAGTTACGCCTGTGAGGCGGGCATTGGCGGCAATGGCGAGGCATTCACCATCCCGCTGCGTATCGGCGTCAAGGGTGGGACAGGCACCTGGACGAACCCCGGCTCGCGCGGCGCCCTGTCGGTCACTGTCCAGATTTCGGGGACCGCCGTTCGGCTGACGCGCATGGTGAACCTGGGGCAGACTGGCCAGGGTGCGCCGGTCAATCTCAATGGTCAGCTATTGGGCTCGACGATCAGCGCAAGCGGACGTGAAGCGCCGTTCGGCCGACATTGTGTCGTGAACCTGGTGCGCCTCGGCGACGTCGGGGCAGTGCCGCCACCGACCCCGGGGAGCGCCACGGTTGGTGGTGGAGGCGGTGGCGGCCGTCGCCAGCGCAACTGATATAGTCCGCCGGCAACAATGGTGAGGAGCTGGGCATGGCGGGCAACGACAAGGCGCGCAGGCTGCGTGAGCAGCTGGCAAAGGGCGAGTTCATCCTGGCGCCGGGTATCTACGACGGCATCTCCGCCCGCGTCGCGGACGGCATGGATTTTCCCGCACTTTACATGACGGGCTACGGTGCCACGGCCTCGATGCTCGGGTTGCCCGACGCGGGCCTCGCCACTTATTCCGATATGGTCGGGCGCGCCGAGATGATCTGCTCGGTCACCAAGACGCCATTGATCGCCGATGCCGACACCGGCTACGGCGGCCTGCTCAATGTCCGGCGCACGGTGCGCGGCTACGAAGCGGCCGGCGTTGCCGCGATCCAGATCGAGGACCAGGAGATGCCGAAGAAATGCGGCCATACGCCTGGCCGCCGTGTCGTGCCGGCCGAGGATATGGTTCTCAAGATCAAGGTCGCGGTCGAGGCGCGCCGGCACGAAGAGACGATGATCGTGGCACGTACCGACGCGCGCACCGGCCATGGCCTCGACGAGGCGCTGCGCCGCGCCCGGCTCTACGAGGACGCTGGCGCCGACGTGATCTTTGTCGAGTCCCCGGAGAGCGAGGCGGAACTCGAGCGGATCGGCCGCGAAGTGAGCAAACCGCTGCTGGCCAACATGGTCGAATTCGGCAAGACACCGCGGGTCGAGGTGGACCGGTTGAAGGCTTGGGGTTTCGATATGGCCATCTATCCCGGCCTGGGCTTCAGCGTGGCCGCCGAAGCGATGCGCCTCTCGTGGGTCCACCTAAAGGACAAAGGCACCAGCAACGGCGTGGCGGTGCCGCAATACAGCAGCATGCATGAGTTGATGGGCTTTGCAGAAGTGTGGGACTTCGAGAAGCGCTGGGCGACATGAACGGCAAGCAATTCCTCGAGATGCTGGCGCGGCTGCCGGCGAGGGTGTGGCTGCAGGCCGTGTTCGGCATCATCGGTTTCATCGTGCTGGCGGTATTGGGCTTTGCCGTGATTGCGGGGGTGGCCGTGGCCATCCTCGCGATCATCCTTGCCTTCAAGGCCAAGGCCTGGATCGCCAGCCTGTTCGGCCGGGCGCCGCCGGCCGAGCCGCCACCGCGCGAGATGCGCCAGGTGACCGACGTTCAATATGAGATCGTCGAAAAAAAGGACGATGGCCCGCCGCCGCGCAACTGAGGTGCTGGCATTGCCTGCAATCTGAAATTTGCAGGTTCAGCAGGTTTTTGCTAGATTTTTCGCTACGATGGGGGACGCCTGCGGAGAGACCCGGCGGGCGTTTTTCGCGGGCTTTGTTGGGACCCTCACTGATCCCGAATGGTCCAAGCAATGGTCCACGCCGGCGATCTGCTCCGGGATTCTCATCCCACCGAGGGGCGGGGCGCGGTGGCACAGGCGATCAGGGGGCGATTGCCCCGCCGGATCAAGGGCTTGAGGCTGGTTCGTGGCACAGGCAGCGGGACACCTCGTGGCACAACGAGCTGTGCCAGAAATCGGCCCCTAGACGCGGACGATCTTGCCCGGGTTCATGAGATTCTGCGGATCCAGTGCCCGCTTGATGGCGCGCATGGCGTCGAGTTCGATCTTGCTGCGGTAGTGTGCCAGTTCGTCGACCTTCAGCCGGCCGATACCGTGCTCAGCCGAGATCGAGCCGCCGTAGCCGATCACGAGATCGTAGACAGCGCCGCTGATCGCTTCGCCATATTCGTTGAACCGCTTCTTGTCCCAGCCCGGTGGCGACTGACAATTGAAGTGCAGATTGCCGTCGCCGACATGGCCGAACGGCACCGGCCGGCACTCGGGCAGCGCGCGCTTCATGGCCGCAAGGCCTTCCGCCATGAAGGTGGGGATCTTACTTACGGCGACGGAGATATCGTGCTTGATCGACGGCCCTTCGCGCTTCTGGGCTTCGGAGTGGCTTTCGCGCAGTGCCCAGAAAGCTCGACCCTGGGCCTCGTTCTGGGCGATGGCGGCATCGAGCACGAGACCTTGTTCCATCGCCTCGCCGAGGTAGGTCTCCATCTTTTCCCGGAGGCCGGTCTCGTTGGCGCCGTCGCGACGGGCCCGCGTCGACGACCATTCCAGCAGCACGTACCAGTCATGGCGTTCGGCCAGAGGATCGGCGGCGCCAGGGATATGCTTCAGGACAAAATCGACACCTTGGCGCGCCATCAGCTCGCAGGAGGTGACGTTGTCCTCCGAGGCGGCATGCGCGCCGCTCAGCAGATCGACGGCTGCCTGGGGCGAGGGCACGGCGATCCATGACGTCGCCACGTCCTTGGGCTTGGGCCAGAGTTTCAGCACCGCCTTGGTGATGATGCCCAAGGTGCCTTCGGCGCCGAGGTAAAGGTCGCGCAGGTCGTAGCCGGTATTGTCCTTCTTGAGCGCGCGCAGGCCGTTCCAGACGTCGCCTGACGGTGTCACGACCTCGAGGCCAAGGACCAGATGGCGGGTGTTGCCGTAGTGCAGCACCTGCACGCCGCCGGCATTGGTCGAGAGGTTGCCGCCGATGGTGCAGCTTCCCTCGGCGGCGAGGCTCAGGGGAAACAGGCGGTCGTGCGCCGCGGCCGCCTCCTGGATGGTCTTCAGGATGACGCCCGCCTCGACGGTCATCGAGTAGCCGATCTCGTCGACCTCGAGGATGCGATTCATCCGGTTGAGCGACAGCACGATTTCGCGGCCGTCCTCGTGCGGCATGCCGCCACCGACCAAGCCGGTGTTGCCGCCCTGGGGCACGATGGCGACCTTCTCGGCAGCGCAGAGCTTGACGACGCCCGCAACTTCCTCGGTCGAGGCCGGCCGGACGACCGCGAGCGCGGTGCCCAGATAGTTGTCGCGCCAATCTGTGAGATAGGGATGCTTGCTGGCGTCGTCGGTGATCAGTCCCTTGTCGCCGACGATCGCGCGCAGCTTATCAATGAAGTCGGTCACAGGCGGAGAATCTTGCCAGGGTTCATGATGTTCTTCGGATCGAGCGCGCGCTTGATCGAGCGCATCGTGTCGAGCTCGACCTTGGAGCGGTAGTGCGCCAGCTCGTCGATCTTGTCGATGCCGATGCCGTGCTCGGCAGAGATCGAACCCGCCATCGAGGTGACGAGGTCGTTCACCGCGCGCGTGATCGCGGGCGAGTACTGCTTCAGCGTCTCCCGGTCCATGCCCTTGGGGCCCATGAAGGAGAAGTGCAGGTTGCCGTCGCCGATATGGCCGAGCGGGTAGGGGCGGATGCTGGGCAGGATATCGAGCGATGCCTTGATGCCCTTTTCTATGAAGGCCGGGATCTTGGAGATCGACACCGAGATGTCGTAGCTGAGGCCGGGGCCTTCGGCGCGCGAGGCGGGGGCCACCGACTCGCGGATGACCCACATGTTGCGGGCCTGCGCCTCGCTCTGGGCGATCGCGGCGTCGAGCACGCGGCCGGTCTCGAGCTGGTCGGCCAGGAACTGTTCCATCTTGTCCGACATACCTTCCGCCCCTTCGGCTTTGGCGCGCGACGACGACCATTCGAGCAGCAGGAACCACGGCGTGTCGGCTTTCAGCGGATCCTGCGTGCCGGGGATGTGGCGCAGCACCATGTCGGTGCAGGCACGGCTCATCAGCTCGCAGGAGCCCACGTTGTCGTCGCTGGCGGCGTGCGCCTCCGACAGGATTTCGATGGCGGCCTGCGGATCGCGGATGGCGAGCCAGGCGGTGCACACGTCCTTGGGCGCCGGCCAGAGCTTCAGCACCGCCTTGGTGATGATGCCGAGCGTCCCCTCGGCCCCCATGAACAGGTGCTTCAGGTCGTAGCCGGTATTGTCCTTCTTGAGCGAGCGCAGGCCGTTCCACACGTCGCCGTTGGGCAGCACGACTTCCAGGCCCATCACCAGATTGCGCGCGTTGCCATAGCGCAGCACCTGCACACCACCGGCGTTGGTCGAGAGATTGCCGCCGATCATGCACGAGCCCTGCGCGCCGAGGCTCAGCGGAAAGAAGCGGTCGTGGCCCGCCGCCGTCTCCTGCAGCGTCTGCAGAACGCAGCCCGCCTCGACGGTCATCGAGTAGCCGACCGGATCGACCTCGAGCACATGGTTCATGCGGCCGAGCGACAGCAGGATGCCCTGATGCGTCGGCCAGGGCGTGGCGCCGCCCATCAGGCCGGTGTTGCCGCCCTGCGGCACGATGGCGATGCCGTTGTCGAAGCAGAGCTTTACGACCTTCGACACTTCCTCGGTGTTGGCTGGCCGCACCACGACGGCGGCGGTGCCTACGTTCGAGCCGCGCCAGTCGGTCACGAAGGGCTGCTTGCCCTGCTCGTCGAGGATCAGGCCCTTGTCGCCCACAATGGCGCGCAGCGCTTCCAGGATGGCAGGGGTCACCGGGACGGTCGGAATGACGGGCGCAATGATGGTATCCGGCATGGTCTTGTTCTTCTCCCTAGGCGGGGAAATCTAGCGTCCGCGGTCCCTGCCGTCATCCGCTGCGGCGCGGCGCAGGCGGTCGTTGATCGCAAGGCCGAGGCCCGTTTCCGGAATGCGCATGACCGCGATGCGGCCGATCCCCGGCCGGTCGAGCACGCGCATCATGGCAAACAGGTTGGCCGCCGCCTCGCCGAGATCGCCCGAAGGGCTCAGGTTGTAGGTAAGCATCGCGCCTTGGGGCACCGTGGGCCCGAAAGCGAGCAGGCCCTCGTCGGCGCCGACGCTGGTGGCGCCCAGCCGCACCGGCCGCGACGGTGCATAGTGGCTTTCGAGCTGCCCGGGTGACTTGCGCGCCGACTCTCCGGAGGGAAGGGCGTCGCTCACGGCGATCGGTCCGATGATCGCTTCGATCGCCTCGCGCGTGGCGCCGCCCGGTCGCAGCAGGGTGGGCGTGGCGGTCGTGAGATCAAGCACCGTCGATTCGACTCCGACGAGGCAGGGCCCGCCGTCGAGGATCAGGGGCACGCGGTCGCCCAGCGATTCGGCCACATGCTCGGCGCGCGTCGGGCTGACGGCGCCGCTGCGATTGGCCGAGGGCGCGGCGATCGGACGGTCGGCGGCTCGGATCAACGCCTGCGCGACGGGATGCGAGGGTGCGCGGATGGCCACGGTGTCGAGCCCGGCGGTGGCCAGCAGGGAAATGGCCGAGCCTGGGGCGCGCGGCAGCACCAGCGTCAGGGGCCCGGGCCAGAACCGCGCCGCGAGTTCTTCGGCGGCCCGGTTCCAGAGCACGAATTTCCGCGCCGCTTCGGCATCGAGCACATGGCTGATCAGGGGATTGAACTGCGGGCGTCCCTTGGCCTCGAAGATCGCGGCAACCGCGCGCTCATTGGTGGCGTCGCCACCCAGCCCGTAGACCGTCTCGGTCGGGAAGGCGACGAGCTGGCCGTCGCGCAGCAGCCGCACCGCCTCGGCGACCGACTGCGCCGTCGGCTCCGCAATCCTCATCGCGCCGCCATGCTGCGGGCGATGAAATGCGGGTTGGAGAAGCGCGGCTTGCCGTAGAGCAGAGGCCGGTCGTCTGTGGTGACGACTTCGCCGCCGGCCGCTTCCAGAACGCCCTGGCCTGCCGCGGTGTCCCATTCGTTGGTCGGGCCGAAGCGCGGGTAGATGTCGGCCTTGCCCTCGGCAATCAGGCAGAACTTCAGCGACGAGCCCGCCTGTACGCGATCGGCGACGGTGAGGTTGTTGTTGCGGAACCAGATGTCGAGGTCGCTGTAGATGGCGTGGCTGCGGCTGGCGCAAGCGGTGAGGCCTTGCGGCGGACACGCGCGTGTCGAGATGGCCGCGAATGAGCCGCCGCTTTCGCGCTTGTCGGCGCCGAGGCCGGCAGCACCACGCCACAGCGTCTCGGTGGCAGGCGCCAACACGATCCCGAGCGTCGGCCGTCCGCCCTCGATCAGGGCGATATTCACCGTGAACTCGCCGTTCCTCTTGATGAACTCCTTGGTGCCGTCGAGCGGATCGACCAGCCAGAAGGGACCGCCGTCGAGCTTCGGCACATGGCCCGCGGCCATCTCCTCCTCGGCCACGACCGGCAGGCCCGGCGTGAGGGAGCGCAGGCCGGCCACGATGACCAGCTCGGCGGCATGGTCGGCGTCGGTCACCGGGCTCTTGTCGGCCTTGTCGCGCACGCCGAGGTCGCCGGCATAGATGCGCATGATCTCGCGGGCGGCGGCTTCCGCGAGGTCGGTGCAGGCCTGGCGGAGATCGGAAATCGGGGGAAGGGTGAGGGTCACGGAACCGGTTGTGTGGGAGGCGGCGACCTTATAACCCATTCATCCATGGTGAACAGGCTCCTGGGCGTCATAACGGCTTTGCCGGAGGAATTGGCGCACCTCTCCGACCGGTCGGCCGAGGTGATCATGATCGGCGGATTGCCCTTCTGGCGGGGCCGGATCGCCGGCCGTGAGGCGGTGTTCGTCGAATCGGGCGCGGGCAAGGTCAACGCCGGTGTGGCCACGGTCCTGCTGCTCGACCGTTTCGACTGCCGGGCGCTGATGCTGTGCGGCGTCGCCGGCGGCCTCGATCCTAATCTGGGCGTCGGCGATATCGTCGTCGGCACCAGCAACATCCAGCACGACTACGGCGTGGGAAAGCAGGACGGCTTCATCCACATCCAGCCCGGCAGCCGGCCGTCGCTGGGCCAGGATTCTACGCCAGGCTATTCCGTGGCCGAGCCGCTGGTGGCACGCCTGCGGGAGGCGGTGGTGGGGTTGGCGCTGGACCCGTTGCCGGAGAGGGTGGGTGCCGGTCATCGCACACCAGCCGTGCACTTCGGCGCGATCCTGACCGGCGACAGCTTCGTCAATTCGGAGGACACGCGGCGGCGCCTCCACGCGACGTTCCAGGCGCAGGCCGTCGAGATGGAAGGCGGCGCCGTGGCCCAGGTTGCCAGCCGCTGGGGCGACGACATTCCGGTCGTCAACGTGCGCTGTCTCAGCGATCTCGCCGGGGCCGAGAGCCACCTCGATTTCCGAGCCTTCCTGCCGGTCGCCGCGCGCTACGCCTCGCTGGTCGCGCACCGGCTCGCGCCGACGATCTGACTTACTGCTTCAACACACGACCGGCGACCGCATCCAGCTTCTTGACCATCTCGGGCGATCGCGCGTCGGGCGCCGTGATGAGCGCGTACTGGAGCGCGTGATCGCAGCCGGCCGGGCAGGGGGCGGGCCGCGTGGCCTTGAGGC
>JAUXST010000915.1 GCA_030679805.1 Reyranella sp.
TCCTCAACGGCCGCGGCCGCGCCTTCTCGAGCGGCGCCGACGTCCAACAGCGCCAGCTCCGCAGCCGCGAGGAATTCCTCAGGTTGGGTGGGCCGCAGGGGCGCGGCACGCACTCTTCCGATCTGCTCACCAAGGCGGTGAACTGGAAGCCTGTGGTCGCCGCCGCGCACGGCTATGTCCTCGGCTTGTCCGTCGGCATCGTGCTGGAGTGCGATCTGGTCGTGGCCGAGGAGGGAACCAAGTTCCAGGTCACGGAAACGTCGCGTGGCCTGGGCGCTGGAAAGTATTGGGCCCTGATGCACTATCGCGGCGGCGGCGCATTCACCATGGAGGCAGCCCTCACCGGCCGCTTCTTCACTGCCGAGGAGGCGTTTGGCGCCAACCTGATCAACCGTGTGGCCGCCAAGGGCAAATACCTCGACGTGGCTCGCGACCTCGCGCGCGAGGTGATCAAGAACCCGCCGCTCAGCGTGCGCTCCACCGTGCGGATGCGGCGCTGGTACATGGACCGCCTCAGTCGCGAGGTCATGTTCCAGACGGCGCCGGAGCGGCTCTATCTCACCGAGGACTTCCAGGAGGCCGCGCGCGCCTTCACCGAGAAGCGCAAGCCGAAGCCATTCAAGGGGCGCTGACCATGAAACGCAGCAGCGATCGGATCATCACCAGCCATGCCGGCAGCCTGCCGCGACCCGACGATCTCATCGAGGCGAATCACGGGCGTGAGACCGGCAAGGTCGACGAGAAGGCGTTCCAGAAATCGCTGAACGCTTCGGTGGACGACGTGGTGCGCCGGCAGGTGGCGGCCGGCATCGCCGTGCCAGGTGACGGCGAATACGGCAAGTCGATGGGGTCCAAGGTCAACTACCGCGCCTGGTGGAGCTATTCCTTCACGCGGCTGGCCGGATTGAAGATCGAGGACATCGATCGCGACACCCTGCCGGTGCACCGCTCGACACCGGGTAAGCCGGTGCTCTCGACCTTCGCCGACCGGCGCGACCGCGCACGCTTTGCCGCCGCCTATTCCGATCCTGAGTCGGGAATCACCACCGGGCCACGTCTCACGACCTGGCCGATTGCCGTGGCGCCGGTGAGCTACACCGGCCACGCCGCCATTGCCGCCGACATCGCCAACTTCAAGGCCGCGCTCGCCGCCAACGGCGTCAGCGAGGGTTTCATGACCTCGATCGGGCCGGCGAGCTGCGCGCGGGTCGGCAACCGCCACTACAAGAGCGACGACGAGTTCGTGTTCGCCTGCGCCGACGCCATGCGCGAGGAGTACAAGGTGATCGTCGATGCGGGACTCGTGCTGCAGATTGACGATCCGGCGATCGCCGAGAACTTCGACCAGATCAATCCCGAGCCGACCGCCGAGGAGTATCGCAAGTTCACCATGCCCAAGATCGAGGCGCTGAACCATGCGCTGCGTGGGTTGCCGAAGGATCGCATCCGTTTCCATCTCTGCTGGGGAAGCTGGCACGGCCCGCACACGACCGACATCGCGATGCGCGACATCGTCGATGTCATGCTCATGATCGACGCCGGCGCCTATTCCTTCGAAGCCGGCAACGTGCGCCACGAGCACGAATGGAGCGTCTGGCAGGACACCAAGCTACCTGACGACAAGTTGATCCTGCCCGGCGTGGTGAGCCACGCCACCAACGTCGTCGAGCATCCCGAACTGGTGGCCGAGCGCATCGGCCGCTTCGCCAGGCTCGTAGGGCGCGACCGCGTCATTGCCTCCACCGATTGTGGCCTGGGGGGACGGGTGCATCGCGACATCGCCTGGGCCAAGCTCGAGGCGTTGGCGCAGGGTGCGGCACTTGCCAGTAAGCAGTTGTGGTAGCCGTCAGGTCGACAGAGGCCTTTCCGCGATCTCTCTGAGCTTCGCGCGCTGGATCTTCGGGCCGTTGGGCGAGGGCGTGACGGGAAACTCCGGGATGGCCAACACGCGCACCGGCACTTTGTAGTTTGCGAGGCCCTGCCGGCAGTGGGCGATGACGGCCGCCTCGTCGAGCGCCGCACCTGCCTCGAGAGTGACGAATGCGACCGCAGACACACCCTCGGGCCGCGGCACGGCGATGGTCTGGCAGGCGGAAACGCCGGGGACTTTCTGGATGTGTGTCTCGATTTCGAGCGGATTGACCAGGAATCCCGAGAGCCGCAGTACGTCGCCCATGCGGCCGAGGAAGGTAAACCCGCCCCCGCCATCGAGTTCGGCCAGATCGCCGGTGCGGACATAACCGTCCTGGGTGAGGGTATCGGCGGTTGCTGCTTCATTGCCGTAGTAGCCCACCATCAATGAGGGCCCGGCGCATTCGAGGGCGCCCGGCCGGCCGGCGCCGAGGAGCGCGCCGCTCTCGGGATCGCGAACCCGCACATGGGCGAGGGGCGACGTCGGCACGCCGCCGCCCTGTTTGCGTCGCGCCACGGCGGCGTCCATGGGCTGGAGTGCATAAAGCGCCTGAACCTCGCTCATGCCGTAGAGGCCACACAGGCTGAGCCCGCGCGCCTCGGCCTGTTCGGGAAGGGTGTCGAGCGCTGAGTTGAAGGCGCCGTAGCCCGCCCACTTCACCGACGGAAAGGGCCTGTCGCCGGAAACGGCATCGAGCAGGCGCGCGTACATGTCGTCGCTGCCGAACAGGGTGGTCGGCCGATGATGGGCGATCAGCCGGGCGATCTCGTCGATTTCGTAGGATTCGACCAGTACACAGGGTTTCCCTGCGGCCAGGGTCGCCAGCGTCTGATTGAAGCCGAAGACGCCGCAGAGCGGGAGAATAGAAAGGGAGAGCGTGTCTGGCGCGGCGAAGCCGAAGACGCGCGCGACCTGCTGGGCGTGACTGGCGATGGCGCCCTGGCGATGCAGCACGAACTTGGGCGTGCTGGTGGTGCCCGAGGTGGTGAAGATGTTGCAGGGCGCGTTGGGCCGCGCGTTGTTGGTGCCGAGCGGCGGACGCGACAGCAGCCGATCGAACGGCACGCGCCGCAGGCGTTCGATCGCCGAGGGCGCAGAGGCCGGCGTTTCGCCCACGACCACGAGGGCACCGAGCTTGTCGAGGGCGGCCGGGTCGATGCCGGCCAGGATCGAGAGAAAGTCGATCCGGCGAAAGCCGGGCGCACAAGCCAGGATCTTGGCGCCGGATCGGCCGACGATGTCGGCGACTTCGACCGCTCGGTAGCGCGTGTTCACCGCGACCGCGATGGCGCCCAGCCTTGCGCAGGCGAGATACAGGATGGGATAGGCGGGCACGTTGGGCAGCCACAACGCCACCCGGTCGCCCGCCGTTACACCGAGATCAGCGAGCCCCTGCGCCGCGCGGCTCGCGGCGTCGAGCAGCTCGTCGAAGGAGGTTACCCGGTCGCCGTGGACGAGCGCAGGCGCACCGGGTGTTTCCTCGGCGATGTCGGCAAGCAAGGTCCAGACGTCGGCGGCGGGGTGGCTGAGGGGCATGCGGCGCGGAGACTACCGCATGCAGCGCTCATCTCAAGTCTGTCTACTGTGTGAAGCCGAGCAAGCGCGGCAAGAAGAGCACGAGGTCGGGCATGAAGGCGATCAGCAGAAGCGTCACGACGATCGATGCCAGGAACGGCAGCAGCGGCTTCATGAGCTGATCCATGGACAGTCCGCTGATCGCCATGCCGACGAACAGGCAGAGTCCCACCGGTGGCGTGATATGGCCGATCGCCGAGGCGATGACGCAGACCATGCCGAAATGGATCGGATGGACGCCGACGGCGGTTGCTATTGGCAGCAACACCGGTACCGTGACGAGGATGATCTCCGACGGCGTCAGGAAGGTGCCGAGGATCAGATACAGGAAGATGATCAGGATGATGAAGACCCACCACGCCGGTGACATCGCCGCGATCGAGTTCGCCACCAGGAAGGGGAACTTCGAGTAGGTGAGCACCCAGCCGAAGGCGCCAACGAAGCCGATGATCAGGCCGATCACGCCGGACAGCCGCGCGCTGTCGGCGAAGATCTTCGGCAGCTCCCGAAGCGCCGGTTCCCGGTAGAAGATCGGCGGTACCACGAGCGCATAGACGACGGCGACCGCGGCGGCCTCGGTCGGCGTGAACAGGCCGAAGATGATGCCGCCCATGATGATGGCGGGGATCATCAGCGCAGGCAGGGCATTGCGCAGGGCGATCCAGAATTGCGGCAGCGTCGGCGCCGGTTCCTTCGGGTAGTTGCGCTTGCGGGCGATGAAGAACACAGGAACCGCCATGCCCAGCCCGACCAGCAGGCCCGGAATGACTCCGGCCGCGAACATGGCCGCCACCGATTCGTCGGCCATCCAGGCGTAGATGACGGCAATGATCGAGGGGGGAATGATCGGCGCCACGACGGCGGTCGAGATGGTGAGCGCGGTCGCGAAGTCCTTGTCGTAGCCCTTGCGGACCATCTGCGGGATCAGGAAGGTGCCGAGCGCCGAGACGTCCGCCACAGCCGATCCGGAAATGCCGCCGAAGAACATGCTGTCGAGCACGTTGACGTAGGCGAGCCCGCCGCGAAACCGGCCGACCAAGACTGTCGCGAGATCGATGAGGACGCGCGCGACTCCGCCCCGTGCGGCGATGTTGCCCGCCAGGATGAACAGCGGTGCCGACAGAAGAAGGTAGGAGTCGGACAGCAGCCCGACGAAGCGCGTCGGGATGATGATCGGGTTGAGCGTCGGATAGAACACCGCCGCCGCGAGGGCGCCGACCCCCATCGCAATGCTGATCGGCATGCCGATCAGGATGCAGATGACGAAGGCGATCAGGAGGGTTTCCGCCATAGTCCCCTCAGCGTGAAATAGATGTTGCGAAGCATCGGCACGATGATCATCACCGATCCGACCGGGATGGCGGCGAACACCCAGTCCAGGGTCAGGCCGAGGCCGGCGCTGGTCTGGAAGCTCGCATTCGGCACCAAGGTGAAGCTCAACCAGGTGAGATAGGCGAACAGGGCAATGCCGAGGCCGTTGGTCAGGATCGAAAGCAGCGCCCTTCCGATGGGACCGAAGCGGTTCACGAAATAGTCGAGGACCGTGTGCTCGTGGCGCCACATCGCCGCTGCCGCGCCGAACATGATCAGCCAAACGAAGAGGTAACGCGGAATTTCCTCGAGGCCGTCGATGCCGGTGAGCCCGAGATAGCGGAGCACCACCTGCAGGAAGACCGCCGCCGTCATGACGGCAAGGATCAGCCCGCCGATGTTGGCAAGACCGTCATAGAGTCGGGCGCCCATCGAGGGCGCGGATTGCGCGCCCTCGGGCTCCTGTTCGTCGGGAACCGTCACGATGCCGGTCGCCGCCTCACTTTACGCTCTGGATGTACTCGACCATCGGCTTCGCCGCCTTGCCGGCCGGCGTGGCGTAGAATTCGGCGTAGACGCCTTCGGTTGCTTTGAGGAATGGCGCCGGATCCGGCTTGGTGATCGTGACACCCTTTGCCTTCACGAGTTCCTGAATGCTCTTGTCTTCATCGAGGATGAACTTGCGATTGAAGTCGCGCGCAAAGACCCAGGCGTCGACGATTGCCTTCTGCCCGGCGGGATCGAGCTTGCTCCACGCCGCCTTGGACATCACGAGAGCCACCGCCTGGTGTGTGTGACGGACGTCGGCGACGTACTTCACGATGTCGTAGAACTTGTTGTGGTAGAAGGTGTTGATACCGCCCTCGGCGAAGTCGATCACTTTGGTCTGCAGGGCCGTGGCCACCTCGGGGAAGGCGATCGGCGTCGAGATCATGCCCAGCGCCTTGAACGTGGCGACCAGGATCTTGTCTTCCTGCACGCGAACCTTCTTGCCCTTGATGTCGGCCAGGCCGTTGATGGCATTGTGGCCGTAGATGCCGCGATAGCCGGCGGCAAAGAAGCCGATCAGCTTGAGGCCCTTTTTGTCGAGTACGTCGGTGTAGAACTTGGTGAGCGTGTCGCTGCCGTCGAGCGCCTTGAAGAGGTGGGCGTAGTCGCGAAAGATGTAGGGAAGCTGGAACACCGACATCTCGGGGATCGCCGTCGACAGCGGCGCGGTCGTGATCGGGCCGAATTCGATGACGCCGAGCTGGATCTGCTGGACCACCTCGCGTTCGCCGCCGAGCGCGCCCGAATGATGATGGGTGATCTTGACCTTGCCACCGGAAAGTTCGGCGACCTTGTCGATGAATTGCTGCGAGGCCTGCGAGGTCCCGTGTTTGGGCGGATTGACGTTGCCCATGCTCAGGTCCTTGCCCTGGGCCTGGGCCGCACGGTCCGACCCCAGCGCTGCGGCGAGCAGCACGAGGCCGGCGGGCAACAGAAGACGCAACTTGGACGTAACCATGGCCAATCCTCCCGGAGATGCCTTGCATTGGGTGACGCTCGTTGGCGCCGCTCTCGTCGATTTGGCCGCCTGTGCGACGGCTGCTTAACTGACAGCTTCCGCAGCATGGCACGACGTTGGCGATCACCGCTAGAGCAATCGCGCAGCCGAATGCTAGTGTGGCCGCGGGGAGAGTGGTGGTGCGGTTGTGCCGGGGCGCGGCACAGGACTTGCTCCGGCGGTTCCGACCACCATCGGGAAGGGAATTCACCATGCTGCGTCGAAGCCTGCTCGCCATTCCGCTGCTTCTTGCCGCCACGCCATCGCGCGCCCAGCAATGGGTGCCCAAGCAGCCGATCAAGATCCTGGTCGGCTATGCACCCGGCGGCACCGCCGATATCGCTGCGCGGTTGGCGGCCGAGACCATCCAGAAGCGCCACAGCTATCCGGTGATCGTCGAGAACAAGACAGGTGCCGGCGGCTTCATTGCCCTCAAGGCCGTCGCGCAGGCGGCGCCCGACGGCTACACGGTCGGCATCGGCATCATGGGTCAACTGTCGGTCGGCCCCGTCGTCCCGGGCTCGCAGATTCCCCTCGATCTGGACAAGGAGCTGGTGCCAATCTGCAATCTCGTCGGCGTTCCGATGGCGCTGGTCGTGCGGCCCGACGCCCCGTTCAAGACCGTTCCCGAGCTGATCGCCTATGCAAAGGCCAACCCCGGGAAGGTGAGCTATGCCTCGACCGGCAACGGTTCGACCAACCAGCTCGCGGCGGAATTCCTGGCCGCCGAATCGGGGGATTTGAAGTTCCTGCACGTGCCGTATCGCGGCGGCGCACCAGCCATAGCTGACGTCGCGGCTGGCCAGGTCGACCTGTTCTTCGCCAACATTTCGGAGGTCTCAGGCCTCATCAACAGCGGCAAGGTCCGCGCTCTCGCGCTCGCTTCGAGACGTCCATCACCGCTCGCCCCCGACCTTCCGCTGCTCACCAAGGACATTGCGGCGCTCGACATCAGCAACTGGTTCGGCCTGGTCGGGCCCGCGGCTTTGCCGACCGACATCCGTGACGCCCTGTCGAAACTGTTCCTCGGAGCGATGGCTGATCCGGCAAACATCGCGGTACTGGCGCAGCGCGGCCTTGTGGACCTGCAGCAGGGTAGCGCAGCCTTCTCTGCCTTGATCAAGGCTGACCGCGAGCGGTGGGCCAAGGTAGTCAAGCAAGGCAATATTCGCGCCGAGTAGAGAAGCGAGTAGAGAAGGAAGAGTTAATGAGTGCGCCGCTGTCCCTCGGTATCGATATCGGGGGGACCTTCACCGATCTCGTCATCCACGATCCGCGCGACGGCCGCGCCATCATCTGGAAGGAGAGCACCACACCCGACGATCCCGCACGGGGCGCACTTGAAGGCACGCGGCGTGTGCTGGCAAAGGCCGGCGTAAAGTCCGAGCAGGTCGGGCGCGTGGTCCACGCCACCACGCTCTTCACCAACGCGCTGATCGAGCGCAAGGGCGCCAAGACCGGGTTGCTGACGACGGCGGGCTTCGCCGACGTGCTGGAGATTGCGCGCGAGCGCAAGTACGAACTCTACGACCTCTTCATAGAAATGCCCAAGCCGCTGGTGCCGCGGCCGTGGCGGCGTGAAGCCAGGGAACGGCTGGCGCCCGACGGCAGCGTCGAGATCGCACTCGATGTCGAAGCAGCGTTGGCCGAGGTGGGGGAGTTGGTGGAGCAGGGGGTCGAGAGCCTCGCCATCTGCTTCCTCCACAGTTACGCCAATCCCGTGCACGAGCGCGCCATTGCCGCTGCCGTGGCCGAGCGCTTCCAGAATCTCTCGATCTCCTTGTCGTCGGACATCGCGCCGGAGATCCGCGAGTACCAGCGCGCCAGCACCACGGTCGCCAATGCCTATATCCGGCCACTGGCCGAGATCTATCTCGAGCGCCTGGAAAAGGCGCTGAGCATGTCGGGCATTCCCGGCGGCCTTTTCCTGATGCTGTCCAACGGCGGGCTGACTCATGTGAGTGAAGCCAAGCGCGCGCCGGTGCAACTGCTGGAAAGCGGTCCGGCGGCCGGTGCCCTGGCCGGCGCCTGGTTCGGTCGCAACGCCGGACTGGAACGTGTGCTTGCCTTCGACATGGGCGGCACCACGGCGAAGCTGGCGCTTGTCGATGATGGCGAGCCACTCGTCGCCTATGGCTTCGAAGCGGCGCGCGAGAAGCGCTTCCTGCGTGGCTCCGGCCTGCCGATCATGATTGCGACGGTCGAGCTGATCGAAATCGGCGCGGGTGGCGGCTCCATCGCGCGCAAGAGCGACCTCGGCACCTTGCAGGTCGGTCCCGAGAGCAGCGGCGCGCAGCCTGGTCCCGCGTGCTACGGCCGCGGCGGCATGGAAGCCACCGTGACCGATGCCGACCTGGCGCTGGGCTATCTCAATGCCGACTTCTTCCTGGGCGGCGCCATGAAGATCGACCGTGCCGCGACCGAGGCAGCGCTGGGCGGCCTCGCGACGGCGCTGGGCGTCGGCCACGACCGTGCCGGCTTCGGCGTGCATGACGTAGTAAACGAGAACATGGCAGGCGCAGCGCGCGTCGCCATCGCCGAGCGTGGCCGTATCCCGGCCGAGTATGCGCTGCTGGCGACCGGTGGTGCAGGGCCCGTGCACGCCTGGAACGTTGCGCGCAAGCTGGGTGTTACGCGCGTCGTCTGTCCGCCGGGAGCAGGCGCGGGCAGCACCATCGGCATGCTGATGGCGCCGGCCCGCGTCGATCGCGTTGCCAGCTTCAGCGCCCCACTGGCCGGTGCGGATTTCGGCCAGGCCGAGGCGATCTTCGCTGCGCAGGAGAAGGAGTCCCTCGACGTGCTGCGGCCGACCGGCGCCGATGCCTCGGGCCGCGTCGTGCGGCGTCTCGCCGACATGCGCTACATCGGCCAGGGCAGCGAGGTCACGGTGGCGATGCCCTCGCCGCTCACCGAAGCGGGCGTGCGCACGGCCTTCGAGGCGGCCTACAAGGCGCTGTTTGCCCGCACGCCGCCGGGCGCTGCCATTCAGTTCGTGGCGCTGCGGCTCTCGGTCAGCGCGCCGATGCCAGGCGCCGGCGGCAAGATCGAGCTGCCGCGTCATCCAAGGGCGCAGGCGCTGAAGGGCACGCGCGCGGTATTCTTCGCCGATGCCGGCAAGATGCTGCCGACGAATGTCTATGACCGCTACGCTCTCGAAGCCGGCGTGATCGTGCAAGGTCCTGCCGTATTCGAAGAAGATGAAAGCACTTTTGTCGTCGGCCCCGGCGCCACTGCGCGCCTGCTGCCTGACGGTTCCATTCTGGCGGAGGTCGTGTAATGGCGCACACTTTCGATGCGATAGAACTGGAATTGCTCTGGCGGCGGCTGATCTCCCTGGTTGACGAGGCGGCGGCCGCGATGGTGCGCACCAGCTTCTCGACCCTGGTGCGCGAGAGCTACGATTTCTCCTGCGTCGTCACCGATGCGTCGGGCCAATCGCTGGTGCAGGCGAGCGAGAGCATCCCGAGCTTCATCGGCACACTCCCCGAAACGGTAAAACACTTCCTGCGCTTCTTCCCGCCCGACCAGCTCCAACCCGGTGACGTGCTGATCACCAACGACATCTGGCTGGGGACCGGCCATCTACCCGACATCACCTTGGCCAAGCCGATCTTCCGGGGCGGCAAGCTGATCGCCTTCAGCGCCACGACGGCGCACGCCCCCGACATCGGCGGCAAGATCAGGAGCCCCGAGCCGCGCGAGGTCTTCGAGGAGGGGCTGCAAATCCCGCCGATGAAGATGATTGCCGCGGGCAAGACCGACGAGACGCTGGTCGCCATCATCCGCAAGAACGTGCGCACGCCCGATCAGACCATGGGCGATCTCTATGCCCAGATCGTGGCGCTCGACCTGATGGAGGACCGGCTGCTGATCCTGATGGAGAATTACGCACTGCCCGACCTCACCGACCTCGCACGCGAGATCCAGGGCCGCTGCGAGACGGCGATGCGTGCCGCCATCCGCGAATTGCCCGACGGCACTTACCACAGCGAGCTCAAGACGGACGGCATCATGGAGACGCCGATCACGCTTCGCCTAAAACTCACCATCAAGGGCGACGAGATCGCCATGGATTTCGCCGGCACCGACGCCCAGGTCGATCGCGCCATCAATTGCGCACTTTGCTACACGACGGCGATGGCGATGTACGGGGTCAAGGTCTGCACCAGCCCCAACCTGCCGAACAACGAAGGCTCTTTTAGGCCGATCAGCCTCAGCGCGCCGCCTGGCTGCATCGTCAACCCGCAATTCCCGGCGCCGGGCGGCTCGCGCATGCTGATCGGCCACTACGTGCCGATGCTGGTGTTCGGTTGCCTGGGGCAGATCGTGCCGGAGCGTGTGATGGCGGCCTGCGGCTCGCCGATGTGGGGCATGAACCAGTCGGGCGTGCGGGATGACGGCAAGGGCGGCGGCAAGCCTTACGCCAATATGTTCTTCTACAACGGCGGCATGGGTGGCAACACGCAGAGGGATGGCGTCACGTGTCTCAGCTGGCCGTCCAACGTCTCCTCGACCTCGATCGAAATCAGCGAGCACATCGCGCCGCTGCGCTTCCATCACAAGAAGCTGCGTCCGGATTCGGGCGGTTCTGGCCGGCATCGTGGGGGGCTCGGCCAGGAGATTTTGATCGAGAGCCGCAGCGACACGCCGATCGCCGTCTCCTTCCTCGCCGAGCGCACGATCTTTCCCGCCTTCGGCATCGAGGGCGGCAACGATGGAGCGCCGGGCGAACTGCATATCAACGGCCGCAAGACCGATCCCAAGAAGCAGTACGTTCTGAACAAGGGCGACACGGTCTCGCTCGGCACGCCCGGCGGTGGCGGGCATGGCGATCCGAAGATGCGGCCGGAGCCGGAGCTCGCGGCAGATATCGCGGCGGGATACGTGACGGATCGGGCGGCGTACTGCGGGTAGGGGATCCAGCGCGGCGTCTCGATGGTGTTCCAGTCCCACGCCATCTGGCCGCACATGAGCGTGTTCGACAACGTTGCCTACGGCCTCAGGGTGCGCAAACAAAGCAACGCCGACATCCAGACCAACGTCGAGCGCGCGCTCGACCTGGTGCAGATGCGCCACCTCGCAGACCGCGGCGCCTCCAAGCTCTCAGGCGGCCAGCAGCAGCGCGTGGCGCTGGCCCGCGCCATCGCCTTCTCACCTACCGTCGTGCTGTTCGACGAGCCGCTCTCCAACCTCGACGCCAAATTGCGTGCCGAGATGCGGGTCGAACTGCGCGAGTTGCAGCGGCGCCTCGGGATCACCTCGGTCTACGTCACGCTGAAGGTGGTGACGTCACACAAGCCGCACGGCCGGGAGACCGAAGTGGCCGCGCGCACCGCCTACATCGAGTTCGAGCCGCGCGCAGGCGACAACCAAGTTCCGGGCAAGGTCCGCCAGCGCCTGTTCCATGGCGACTTCGTGCAATACGCCATCGACAGTGCGGTCGGCCCGCTGAATGTCCGCCGGCCGCCGATCAATCTCTCGGAGGAGGGCGCTCCGGTGACGGTGTCCCTCTCGCCCGAGCACTGCGTGCTGCTCGAAGGTTAGGACTTGAAAAGTCTCTAGGATATCTTATCCTATATTCCTGCTCTATTCATCGTTCGATCGAAATCCAGGTGACTTACGTCGAGGCTCGGGGAGGCGAAAAATGTCGCGTTTCGTTTCCCACGCCCGCCGGGAATTGGCTCGCGGATTCAACGGGTTTAGGTCGGATTTCCCGCGCAAGATAGGAAGGGTTGGCGGTCGGGTTGACTCAGACGGAGGCCGTGCCGGCCACGACGACCCGGTGCATCAGCCGGCGCTCGCCCTCCGGATAGTCGGCATTGGCCTTGTGCATGGGGCAGCGGTTGTCCCAGATCACGATGTCGCCCTGCCGCCAGAGGTGGCGGTACTGGTACTTGGCCTGCGTCGAGTGGGCGATCAGCTCGTCGAGCAGGCGGTCGCTCTCGGCGCGCTCGAGGCCCGTGATCTCTTCCATGCGGTTGGGGTTGAGGTAGAGCAATTTGCGACCGGTCACGGGATGGGTGCGCACCAGCGGATGGGTCGCCTCCGGCATTGCGGCCATTTCGGCGGCCGTGCATGTCGAGATGCGGCTCAGCTTTCGGCTCGAACTGTATTTGTGGACGACCTGCAGCCCGTCGATGCGCGCCTTCATCTCGGGTGAAAGATCGGCGTAGGCGGCATACATGTTGGTGAACTGCGTGTCGCCGCCGGTCGACGGCACGACCACGCCGTAGAGCATGGTGAGCGAGCAGGGCTCGGGCATGAAGCTGTCGTCGGTGTGCCAGTTGGCGCCGTTCACGATCTTCTTGCCGTCGCCCAGTACGTCGCAGTCCTCGCTCGAGATGATGTTCACCTCGGCGCACTCGGGCGTTTGTGCCAGCTGCTTGCGCAGCACCGGCACGCCGAACTGTGCCATTGCGTTGCGGAATGGCACCGGCGCCAGCTTCTGGCTGCGGATGCACAGCACGAGGTTGTCGTGCAGGACGCGGGTCAGCGCCCCCTGGGTCGGCCCGTCAGGCAGCCGGTTAGGTCGATCCCGATCACCGCTGCGGCCATGTGGGAGCCGAGCCGCTCGGTCTGAAAATTCATGGCGTTACTCCCGGCAAGCACGATAACGTGCGCGTCGATCCAAGCAATCACAAGAGGGAACCCCCTGATGAAGATCGCCCATTCCGCCGCCAGTCCCTACGTGCGCAAGGTCATGGCCTGCGCCATCGCACGCGGCCTCAACGACAAGATCGAGCGCATGAAGATCGGCACCACCGATCCGGCGCTGCTGGCGTACAATCCGCTGTCGAAGGTGCCGACACTGATCACCGACGACGGCATGTCGCTCTACGATAGTCCGGTCATCTGCGAGTATCTCGACAGCATCGGCACGGCGCCGAAACTCTTTCCCGCTCCAGGTCCGGCCCGCTGGAAGGCGTTGACGCAGGAAGCGCTGGGCGACGGCATCCTCGATGCCACCCAGCCGCGCCGCCGCGAGATTCCGCTGTCGCAGGACGAGGGCCGCAAGAGTTACATCGCGCTCCAGCAAGGCAAGGTCGCACGCGCCCTCGACACGCTCGAGAAGGACGCGGACTCGCTCGGCATGCTGACCACGATCGGCGAGATCGCGATCGGCTGTGCGCTCGGCTACCTCGATTTCCGCTACGCCAATGAACCGTGGCGTCCGAGCCATCCCAAGCTCGATGCCTGGTATGCCAAGGTGGTGAAGCTGCCGCCGCTCGCCGAGACCATG
>JAUXST010000921.1 GCA_030679805.1 Reyranella sp.
GTCTGGCTGATGAACCAGCGCGAGGGCCGGCGCTTCCTGTGGCGGCTGCTGCAGAGCTGCCACCTCTACGAGACGAGCTTCACCGGCACCAGCGCGACCTTCTTCCGCGAAGGCGAACGCAACGTCGGCCTCCAGGTGCTGGCCGACATCACCCGCCTCTGTCCCGACCTCTATGCCCGTATGGCGGGCGAAACCCAGAAGGAGATGTGAACAATGACCGAGTCCCTGATCGCGCCGCTTCCCAACACACAAGGCGCCGCGGACGACGTCGCTCCGCTACACCCCGAGCAACAGGCCGCGTCCGACGCCGCGGCGCTGATCTATGGGGGACCTGAGGCGGAGGCGGCGCAAATGGCGGAGGCCGGGGCGGATGCCCCGGCGGAGGAGGCGGCTCCGGTCGCCTCTGAGCCTCCGACATACGAGCCGTTCGCGCTGCCGCAAGGCGTGGAAGTCGACACGGCTGCGCTCGAGGAGGCGCAGTCGCTGTTCGCCGAGGCGAGGCTGAGCCAGCCCCAGGCACAGAAGCTGGTCGATCTCTACGCCGGCAAAATGAACGAGCTGGTCCAGCGCCAGATCGAGACACAGCTCTCGGCGGCCGAGAGCCGCCAGAAGGCCTGGATCACCGAGGTGAAGAACGACCCTGACCTGGGCGGCCGGCGGTTCGAAGCCGCGCGTGCCGCGGCCCAGCGGGCGTTCAGGCGCTTCGGCACACCCGAGCTCCGGCGCAGCCTGGACGAACTGGGGGTTTCTAACAGCCCGCAGCTCTTCCGCTTCTTCGTCCGCGTCGGACAGTCGGTCTCGGAGGACCGCTACGCGGGCGCGCAATCGAGCGCGTCGCGGCTCTCCGCCGCCGAGACGCTCTACCCCGACAGCCCCAACACCACCCACCACAAATAGGAGTCATTTGAATGGCCGCCATCGGCAACACCGCGCTCACCTACACGGATTGGGCGAAGCGCTACAACGACGGCAGGATCTCGGTGATCGTCGAGCTTCTGTCGCAGACCAACGAGATACTCGACGACATGCGCTGGGTCGAGGGCAACCTGCCGACCGGGCACCGCACCTCGGTGCGCACCGGCCTGCCGCAGGGCACCTGGCGCCAGCTCAACTACGGCGTCCAGCCGACCAAGAGCACGACCTCGCAGATCACCGACGCCTGCGGCATGCTCGAGACCTACAGCGAGATCGACAAGGCGCTGGCCGACCTCAACGGCAACAGCGCCGAGTTCCGCCTCTCCGAGGACAAGGCGTTCCTGGAGGGCTTGAGCCAGCAGCTGGCGCAGACGCTGTTCTACGGCAACACAGCGACCAGCCCTGAGAAGTTCATGGGGCTCGCGCCGCGCTTCAACACCGCGAGCGGGTCGGCGGCGATCTCGCAGAACGTCATCGATGCCGGCGGCACCGGGGCCGACAACACCTCGATCTGGCTGGTGGTGTGGGGCGACCTCACCGTGCACGGCATCTTCCCCAAGGGCAGCAAGGCCGGCCTGCAGATGCGGGATCTCGGCGAGCAGACGCTGACCGACATCAACGGCAACCGCTTCCAGGGTTATCGCACGCACTACAAGTGGGATGCGGGGCTCACGGTGCGCGACTGGCGATATGCGGTGCGCATCGCCAACATCGACGTGTCGGATCTAAGCGCCGTCACGCCGCCCGATCTCACCAAGTTCATGATCAAGGCGACCCACAAGGTGCCGTCGCTGAAGACCGGCCAGCCGGTGTTCTACATGAACCGGACCGGTCGCCAGTGGCTCGATATCCAGGCCGCCAACAAGGACAACGTGATGCTCAAGATCTCGGAGTTCGAGGGCCGGCCGGTGCGCGAGTTCCTGGGCATCCCGATCCGCACCTGCGACCAGATCCTGAACACCGAGCCGCGCGTCCTCTGACGCCCATCCCCATCCGACAAGGAGACACATTCATGTACATCGATCGTCAGAACCTGTTCGGCCAGGACCAGGCCGTCACCACCAGCGCCGCCAGCACCGACTACATCGACCTCGGCGCAGCGCGCGACATCGGCAATGGCGAACGGCCGGAGATCCTCGTGCTGTGCACGCAGGACGTCACCGCCGCCGGTGCCGCCACCGTCACGGTGGCGCTGCAGAGCGACGACAATTCGTCGTTCTCTTCGCCCGCCAACCTGGTGCTGAGCGATGCCGTTCCCAAGGCATCGCTGGTTGCCGGCACGGAGGTGCTGCGCGTGGCGGTGCCCTACGGAACGGAGCGCTACCTGCGCCTGTTCTACACCGTGGGCACCGGCCCGCTCACTGCCGGCAAGTTCACGTCGGGCCTGATCCCGCAGCGTCAGGCCAACGTCGCCTACGCTTCGGGCTACGTGGCCTAGGAACAGGGAGGCGGCCATGGCGCGATACCGTGTGACGGCACCGACCTTCCTGCAGGCCGTGTTGCGCGAAGTGGGCGAAGTCGTCGATTACGCCGGCGATCCAGGCTCGGCCCTGGCGCCGCTCGACGCCGCCTCAGCGCCTTCCCAGGCGCGCCGCGCCGTGCCGTGAAGGCCTATCGGGCGCGTCGCACCGCTGTCGTGGCCGCTTCCCAGGCGGCGGAGGAGCAATCCTCCGCCGCCCCCCTTTTACCCGCGATCGAGGACTGAGCATGGCGACATCCGACGTTGATATTTGCAATCGCGCGCTGTCGCGACTGGGTACTCGGGCGACGATTTCGGCGCTCGATGAGAACAGCACCGAAGCGCGCACCGTGTCGATCTGGTATGCCGCGACGCGCGATACCCTGCTGCGCGCCCACGACTGGAACTTTGCTCGACGACGAGTGATCCTGGCCGATCAGGGCGCTGCGCCGACTGGATGGACTTTCCGTTACGCGCTGCCGACCGACTGCATCCGCCTGCTGCGGATCGTCCCGGCGAGCCCCGAAGCGGGTTCCGCCCGCTTCGAAGTCGCGGGAGACGCTACCAGTCGCTTCGTCCTCTGCGATGAGCCGGCGGCCGAGGCGGTGTACACCGCCCGGGTCGACGATCCGAACTTGTACGACGCCGGCTTCGCATCGGCACTGGTCGACCAGCTCGCAGCCCACGTCGCCTATCCCATCACTCAGAGGACTGAGACGGCGGTACGCTTGGCGCAATTGGCGCGTGCAGTACTTGGTGAGGCCATGGCGGCAGACGTCAACGAAGCCGCGCCGGCAGACGGAGATCGGCTGCCGGAATGGCTCGCGGCTCGCGCCTAACTTCCCTGCCTGAAGTTGTAGGTGAACAGGTTCTCTTCGTCGCCCGTGTTCACCTCGATGAACATCCGGCGGTAGTACTGCTCGCCGCAGGTGTCGGACCGGATGGTGAAGGCGTCACGGCTGACACAGATCGGCACCTTGCCAGCCCACTCGCGGTCGGTTGCCTTGTTCTGCGCGTAGACCAGGTAGTACTGGTATTCGAGTTTGCCCGGCCACAGGAAGAGGCAGGTCCCGCCGGCGAGCTTGTACCAGCCTTCTGAAATAATGATGCGGCTCTTGCCGTCGGTTGCGCCGGTGTTGAGTGCCTTGGCCACCTCGATCTCGCTGCCGGTCTGATTGCAGATGCGGAAGCCCTGTCGTGCCGGTTCCGGCGTGCGCGACTGGGCAGCCGTCTCGCCCGCGATCATTCCAGCGAGCGCCGATAGCAGCAACGCAAGCGACCGAATTCCCATGAACTAATCCCCCAGCGTAAGCGTGCCGATTCTGCGTCGGCCGCGCGTGTGAGGCAACGACTCTCGGGAGCCTTCCAGATGCCCAATCCACTCATCCTGCCGAGCTTTGCCGCCGGCGAACTTGCGCCGGCCCTGCATGGTCGTGTCGACCTCGCCAAGTACCAGGTCGGTCTGGCGACCTGCCTCAATTGGTTCATCCATCCCTTCGGTGGCGTCAGTACCCGGCCAGGCACGGAGTTCGTCGGCGAGGCGGTCGATCCGGCTGCTCGGTCGCGGCTGATCCCCTTCCAGTTCAATACCGCCGAGTCCTACGTGCTGGAGTTCGCCCATCACAAAATGCGGGTGATCCGCGACGGTGGATATGTATTGGAGGCTGCGACCGCGATCTCAGGTATCACGCGAGCGAATCCCGGGATCGTTACGACGGTGGCGCCGCATGGCCTCAGTAACGGCGATCACGTCTGGATCGAGGGAGCCGCCGGCATGTCGGCGATCAATCGCCGGCGGTTCGCCGTCACCGGCGCCACGGCAACCACCTTTGAACTTGCGGACACCGACACGTCCACATGGGATGCCTGGACGTCGGGTGGAACGACGGCACGCTTCTATACCCTGGTCACGCCATATGCATCGGCCGATTTACCGCTTCTGAAGTTCGTGCAATCGGCCGACACGATGACGCTTGCTCATCCCGGCTACGCGCCGCGCAATCTCACGCGCACGGGACACACGGCGTGGACGCTCGTCGCTATCGTCTTTGCGCCGGGAACATCAGCGCCCACCGGCCTCGCCAGTACCAATCCCGGCGGCGCCCAGAGTTACGTCATGACCGCCGTAAACGACGAGAGTGGCGAGGAAAGTCTGGCCAGCGCTGCGGTCAGCGCGGCCGATGCGGTTTCGGGCGTCGTCTTCACGCCGGTCGCGGGCTGCACCTACTACAACGTCTACAAGCACAAGAACGGCATCTACGGTTTCATCGGCCGGGTGAAGTCCGGGAGCACCTTCACCGACACCAATATCGCCCCCGATACGTCCGATACGCCGCCGATCCAGCGCAACCCGTTCGCCGCGGCCGGCGACTGGCCGGGTTGTTCGACATGGCATGATGGCCGCCAATGGTACGCGCGCACCGACAAGGGTCCCCAGACGTTGTGGGCGAGTCAGTCGGCGAACTTCAAGAACATGAGCGTTTCCGAACCGACGCGCGATTCCGACGCCATCACCCGCACCATCGCCAGCCGCGAGGTCAATGAAATCCGCTATCTGCTCAGCCTCAATTCGCTGCTGGTGTTCACGTCCGGCGGCGAGTGGAAGTGCTGGGCGGGCAGTCAGTCCGACGTCATTACGCCGGCCAATACCAGTCTCAAGCCACAGGGCTACACCGGAATTTCCCAGGTGCCGCCGATCGTCAGCGGCAACTCGGCGCTGTTCGTCACGCCATCGGGCCGCAAGGTTCGCGATCTCGCCTACGACCTGGGCGTCGATTCCTGGCAAGGCAAGGACGTCGGCATTCTGGCAGGCCACCTGTTCGAAGGCATGCAGATCGAGGAATGGGCACACGCGCGTGACCCCGATTCGATCGTCTGGTGTGTGCGCTCCGATGGCATGCTGTTGGGCTTCACCTACCTCAAGGAACATGACGTCTACGCCTGGTCTCGCCACGCCACCGATGGCGCGGTGGAGAGCGTATGCGCCATTCAGGAGAAGAACGAGACTGCCCTCTATCTCCTGGTGAAGCGCGTCGTGGATGGCCGGACTGTCCGCTACGTCGAGCGCATGGTGTCTCGCCTGTTCGCAGATGTTCATGGGGCCTGGTGTGTCGATTCCGGGCGCCGGTACGACGGCTGGAATGTCGATTCGGCCAGAACAATGACGATCGCCGGGTCGAACTACGCGGCCGGTGCCGCCGTCGCGCTTTCGGCAACGGGGCATATGCCATTCTCGGCATCCAGCGTCGGTCAGAAGCTGATCCTGCGCGCCGGGCAGAATCAGGTAACCGTGACGGTGACCGCGTATGTCGGTCCTGCGAATGTCACGGCCACACTCGACACGGCAGCGCCTTCTGTGACTCAGGCCGTGGCGATTTCCGACTGGGCAATGGCCGGGGCCACACTTTCCGGCCTGTGGCACCTCGAAGGCCGCCAGGTAGCGCTTCTTGCTGATGGCTCGGTTCAGCCTCCGGCCACGGTCGTGAAAGGTACGGTGGAGATCCCGCGGGCCTCGGGCCGCATCCTCGCCGGGCTGCCTTACACTTGCGATCTCGAGACCCTCGACAT
>JAUXST010000924.1 GCA_030679805.1 Reyranella sp.
CTCAGCTTGAACCCGTTGCTGCCGTTGAGGCTCGACAGGTCGAGGTTCGCGCCGAAGCCCGACGCCTTGCCGAACACCACATAACTCGCCCCGGAATAGCTACCATGAGGATCGGCTCCCTTGGCGCCGATGATCAGGTCGGCGAAGCCGTCGCCGTTGACGTCTCCCGCCGAGGCGACCGAACCACCGCCGTAGTCATCCGCCGCTGCGCCGCTCAGCTTGAAGCCGTTGCTGCCATCGAGGCTCGACAGGTCGATATTGGCCGCGAAGCCCGACGCCTTGCCGAACACCACATAGCTCGCCCCAGACGTGCTACCGTGCGGGTCGGCCCCGACGGCGCCAACGATCAGGTCGGCGAAGCCGTCACCGTTGACGTCCCCTGCCGAGGCGACTGAGACCCCGCTTAGATCATATGCCGCCACACCGCTCAACTTGAAGCCATTGCTGCCGTTGAGGCTCGACAGGTCGATATTGCTCGGGGCGCTCATGTTTCGTCTGCCTGCCTGCTATTCGTCGTCGATCGAGATGACACGATGGACCTCGTCGGTGCGAAATCCGATCGCCGCCGGATTGCGCACGCCGGGCAGCACGGCGACGTCGAACAGCTCGCGTACCACGCCTTCGAGGCGCAGCCACTCCACCGTGTCGCCGCTTCGCGTATCGATCACCAGAAGCCCGCAGCGCGCCGTGGCGCCGTGCGCGGCAAGTGCCGCGTCGAGCGGCAGGCCCTGGAAGGTGCGATTGTCGCGCGCCAGCGACAGACCGACGACGGCATAGGGACCGACGAAGGCGAGGCCGCGCGCATAGCCCGGACAGAAGGCGACAGCGACGAACTTCGCCGCCGCGCGATCGAGGAAGCCCAGCTCTCCGGTCCCGGAATTGAGCAGCCACACCTTTCCTTCGTGGACGCGCGGCGAATGCGGCATGGAGAGACCCTCCAGCAGCACCTCGTCGGTTGTGACATCCATCAGCAGACCGCCGTCGGCGCGGCGGTCGCGCCAGCCGTCGGCGACGTCGGACCGTGCCACCAGCGTGACATAGCGCGGCCGGTCGCCGTCCATCGCGAGGCCGTTCAGATGGCAGCGATCCTCGGGCGCCAGCTTGCCGATGAAGGGTGGCCGCCACAGCGGCCGGAAGCTGTGGCCCTCGCTCACCGTGGCCAGGCACGAGAACAGCGTATTGACGAACACCGGCCGGCCGTCGGCCGGGAACGCCACGTCGTGCGCGTCGACATCGCCGGTGATCCACGCCACATGCGGCGCGAAGACCGCGTCGTTCCCGCCGCTCGCCTGTCCCGCGGGGACGATGTTGTCGAAGCGCAGGAGCTGGTACTGCGTCGCCAGGGCCAGCGAGCGCCCGCCCGCCGCCACGCCGAGCCCCATGCAGCGCGCAAAGCTGCGCTCGAACACGGCCAGTCGCCCTTCGCCGCGGAGTCCGATGAAGAAAACCTTGCCGGCCTGGTAGGTGGTGAAGGCGAGGCTCGTCCCCATGCGCGCCAGCCAGTCGGGAAAATGCCGCGAACTCGTGAGCGCGAATTTCTCGTCGGCCGTCGCCGGTGCCTGGGACTCGACCGCATCCCGCGCGATGGCAGCGGGCTCCGGAATCCTTCTATCGCCCATGCTCGATCACGCCCGATATGCCAACCTACCCACGGCTCAATTTGCCGAGCGCACTACAACCCGGCATGCGTCCATCCGTCAACCCACGCGCGAAGAATTCGTCGGTTGCAATTACCGACTGCGCCAACGAAACGCGCGCCTTCCACCCTCTTGCACCGTGCGAATTTCCGGGCATGCTTCCCCTCGGAGGGCGTCCCATGAAATTCGGCATTTTCTATGAACTGCAGCTGCCCCGCCCCTGGCACGAGGGCGACGAGCACCGGCTCTATCAGAACGCGCTGAACCAGATCGAGCTCGCCGATCGCCTGGGCTACGACCACGCCTGGCAGGTCGAACATCACTTCCTCGAGGAATACTCGCACTCGCCCTCGCCCGAGTCTTTCCTCGCCGCCGCCAGCCAGCGCACGAAGAATATCCGCCTCGGCCACGGCATCTTCCAGGTCACGACCAACCATCCGACGCGCGTCGCCGAACGCGTGGCCACGCTCGACCTGCTGTCGAACGGCCGCTGCGAGTTCGGCATGGGCGAGAGCGCTTCCGTCACCGAGCTCGAACCGTTCGGCGTCACCATGGAGAACAAGCGCGAGATCTTCGAGGAGGCCGTGCGCGCCATCCTGCCGATGTTCAAGGACGGCCCCAGCGAACACGCGGGCAAGACCTGGAACATTCCGCTGCGCATGGTGGTGCCCAAGCCGCTGCAGAAGCCGCACCCGCCGCTCTGGGTCGCCTGCTCGCAGCTCCAGACGCTCACCAAGGCCGGCGAATGGGGCATGGGTGCGCTCGGCTTCCAGTTCGTTTCGGCCGACGCGGCGCACGCCTGGGTGCATGCCTACTACAACGCCTTCGTGAAGCGGCAGAACAAGCTCGCCGACTACGTGACCAACCCCAACATCGCGCTGGTGAGCTTCTTCATGTGCGCCAAGACCGACGAGGAGGCCCGCGCCCGCGCCGACGGCGACACCTTCTTCCAGTTCGCGCTCCGCTTCTACGGCCAGTCGGCCGATCGGCGGCGGCCGGCCGCCGGTACGGTCAACATGTGGGAAGAATACGAGAAGTGGAAGAAGGCCAATCCGGACGCGCACGCGGCTTCCCTGCGCGGCGGCCTGATCGGCTCGCCGGAGACCATCCGCCGCAAGCTGAAGAAGTTCCAGGAGTCGAACATCGACCAGGTGGTGCTGCTGAACCAGGCCGGCAAGAACCGCCACGAAGACATCTGCGAATCGCTCGAACTCTTCGCCCGGGAAGTGATGCCCGAGTTCCAGGCGGCGCATCCTCAGCTGCTCGAATGGAAGGAGAAGGTGCTCAACCGCGAGATCGTGCTCGACGAGATCGACACCACTGCCTTCACCGACCGCTACGGCGGCACGATGAAGGCCATCGCGCCGGCGGCGCAGGGGGTGCGGGCGGCGGAGTGATGGTTCCGTAGTAACCGTCATCCTGAGCGCAGCGAAGGATCTTTCGCTGTTGGGAGCGCGCCACTCCTGCGGCGCTCAAGACGTCCCTCCGTCGGTAGGGTACATTCAACACAATGGCCGCTACTCTCTCGACGTTCATTGGCGCGTTCCGAAAACGATGGCTTTCCCTTATGAGCGGGGGCGCGAGCGTGCCATTTGCTGTGGGCGCTGCCTTCTTCAACGACTGGCAACAGATTCTCTGCGTCACCGCTGCGGCGTGCTTTTTCTTCTTTGCAGCCTACTTGGTATGGAAGGCGGAGCGCGAGCGAGCCGACGGTTTGGCTTTGCGATTAACGCCGCGGATATCTGTTGGGCCGATTCGAATGCAGGAGGCCCTGCAAACCAACGAGACGTACGTCCTCTACGTTCAAGCGCTTATCTCGAACATCAGCAACACAAGTATCGAGGACTGCCGTGGTCACTTTATCAAGGTCGAAGCGAACAGAGGTCTGCCGGATGAGTGCGTGTTCGACGAGTCTGGATACCATCTCTGGTCGCTTGTTGATCTTCCGTCGATCAGCCTTAGGCCAAACGCGCCACACTACCTAAATATCGCGTTGGTGCGGAACGTTACTAACATGGGCCGCTTCAGGCCGGTGGTGCCGACTTTGGCGAACGTTCCGAACGGTGTGCTGCCTATGCTTTTTACACCGGGCACTTTTCGATTCCACGTTGTCGTAAGTGGCCGCGAAACTGTTTCTCAGCCGTTCGCCGTTGATATCAACACCACCGATATGGACAACATAAGGGCCGATCTCGCACTACAGTTAAGGCAATGAACTTCGATGGCTGGAAAGTGCTACGGCATCGGCCAATCGTGAAGATCTGATCCACTACCACTTTCTGAGCCGCTGAATTACCCGTCCATTCGCAACAGCCGCCCCCAAATGCCCCAACGGCAACGCCGCCCCCGCCTTCAGTGTCTGGATCGCGATGTTGCTCCTGACCTCGCGCACGAGCGGCAGGTCTAAAAGCTTGCCCACCAGGAACTGCTGGTAGGCGTCGAGATCGGGCACGGTGACTTCCAGCAGGTAGTCGGCCTCGCCTGCGATCATGTGGCAGGCGATCACTTCCGGGAAGGCCACGACCTCCTCCTCGAAGGTGGTGGCGCGGTCATCGGCGTGGCCCTCGATCTTCACGCCGACAAAGACCGTGAGGCCGAGCCCGATCCGCTTGCGGCCGAGCATGGCGCGATAGCTCTCGATATAGCCGTCGCGCTCCAGCCGGTTGACGCGGCGCAGGCAGGGCGACGGCGAGAGGCCCACCTTTTCCGCCAGGTCGACATTGCTCAACCGCCCATCGGCCTGCAGGGCGGCAACGATGCGGCGGTCAATGGCGTCGAGATCCTCGTTTGGCATCTTCCCCCTCGTTTGCGCCATAGAGCGCAATAACATGCCAATGGTTAGGGCTTTCAAGGCCGTAATGGCAAGGACATGCTCGTCTGCCTTGGGCGACGGTATGGGCGAAGGAGAGCCGCATGACCCCCGAGCAGGAAACCGAAAGTTTCGCCATCCCCCAGGCCATCGCCGAAACCCTGCAGCGCTACATCGGCGGCGCCCGCAGTGGCGACGTCGCGATGTTGCGCTCGGCCTTCACCGAAGGCGCACGGGTGAGCGGCAGCTATGGCGGCAAGCTGGTGAGCTGGAGCCTGCAGGAATTCTGCGACGCCGTCGCCAAGGGCGGCGCGGCCCCGGGGCTGGAGGCGCGGGTGGTGTCGATCGAACATGCCGGCGGCGCTGCGATGGCCCGCCTCGAAGCGCTCAACTGGCGCGGCACGCGCTACACCGATTTCTTCGTCCTCGTCCGGCGCGACGAAGGCTGGCGGATCGACAGCAAGGTGTTCTTCGCCCACCTCAGGGCGTGAGCGCGACGGCCATCAGAAGTTCGTCGTAATAGCGGCCACCCTGCTTCAGGGAGTGAACTTCGTGTCCATAGGCGACGAATCCGCAACTGCGGTAGAGCCGCTGGGCTGCTTCATTTTCGCTGACGACGGTCAATTGAATGAGCTCGACGCATTTGCGCGCATGTTCGAGCACTGCTTTGACGAGGCTTTTGCCGGCGCCGGTACCCCGCGCGCTTGGACGAACGTACATGCCCCACAGCACGCCCTTATGGGCCTGCTTCGCGCCGGCCTGGGCGCGAAAGCCGGCGACGCCGACGAGATCGGTTTCGAGGAAGGCGCCGAAGACGTCGGCCTTCGTCAGAGCCTCCTGAAAGTAACCCAGGGATTGCGAGCCCTCGTGCTCGAAGCTGCTGCCGAAGGCTTCCGAAGACAGTTGAAGCGCTTCCAGTCGGATCTCTCTGTAGAGACCCGCGTCATCCGGCATCAAGCGGCGGATCCGGGCTTGCGAATTGTCTGTCATTTCGTTTCTCGACCTCTTGCTTCGCCACCATAGCCGATGACGGGTCGCGCCGCTGTCACGTGCGCGGTCGCTCGCTCCATTTCACTCGTGCCATCGAAACCGCTCCCCGACTGATTGGGCGTTGGTCCGACCATGATCGGTCCATCTCCCACCGGCCCGCCCGACTCTGACCCGCAAGGGGGAGGCCCTGCAACCATTGCCCCTGCCCGGCGTTGTTCATTACTGGGTCCGTATTCTTCGAACATCCCCCCAGATGAGCGATGGGGCCTGGGGGAGCCCGCCCGGCGTATTGGGCGGGCTCCTTTCGCTGGCCCTCCGGGTTCGGACACCGTCAAAAAATCTGCAGGAGCCGGGAACCTAGGCCAAATAGCGGCGTTAGACCCTACAGTGACCGCGTCTTTCGGGGCGGGTCCGCAACTTTGAGGGGAACCACTCATGCTGAAGAAGCTGCTCGTTGCCGGTATCGCCGCGTTTCTCCTGGGGGCGTGCGATAGCCCGCCGCCACAGGCAGCTCCGCCGCCCCCGCCGCCGCCCCCGCCGCCCACATCGTTCATGGTCTTCTTCGATTGGGACCGCTCTAACCTGTCGGCCCAGGCGATGAGCACCATCCAGCAGGCCGCCGCCGCCTACAAGTCGCGCGGCAGCGCCCGCGTCACGGCCACCGGCCACACCGATACGTCGGGCCCGGAGAACTACAACATGGCGCTGTCGCTGCGTCGTGCCAACGCGGTCAAGAACGCGCTCGTCCAGCAGGGCGTGCCGGCAACGGCGATCTCGGTCGTCGGCCGCGGCGAACAGGGCCTGCTGGTTCAGACCGGCGACGGCGTCCGCGAGCCGCAGAATCGCCGCGTCGAGATCGTGATGGACGGCCAGGCCAGCGTCCCCGCGATTTTCCGCGACCCGGCCGCCTATTGTAAGGCGCTGAGCGACAAGTGGCGCCAGTTCCGCACCTCGCAGGTCGACACGCCTGAAGCCGCGGCCATCGCCCAGTGCGAGGCGGGCAACTACGAGCCGGGCATCGCGACGCTCGAGAAGGCTCATATCGACAACAAGCTGCCGCTGCCGGCGCCCGGCTACCGCTGGCCCGGCCAGTCCTACACGGCACCTTACTAGGCGATCACACAAGACAGGGACCGGCTCACCGCCGGTCCCTATCGACAAGAGGCGGCTCCCGGCAACGGGGGCCGCCTTTTTGTTGCGCGCCATTGCGGGTAAACGGAGACGTGTCTCCGCGCCTGAAGAACATCCTCCTCGTCTTTGCGTCCGTCGTGCTCTGCCTCGTCGCTGCCGAGGCGATCGTCCGCGTCCTCGACGGCTATTCGATGGGCACGCTGCGCCTCAACACGCCAACCGGACCGGCCAGCGTCGGAGCCGAGCTCGTCGATCGCATCCCGCGCGCCGCGGGGGTCGAGCGGGCCTGGTTCTTCGCCGACCCGCCGCCGCTGCCCAACCGGCGGCCCGTGCCCGAGGAATGGACGCGGCTCTATCGTTCCATCCAGGATAAGGACCCCGGGCTGCTGGATTTCCGCGCCGCCGACATGTTCAAGGCCTGGAACGCGGTCTTTGCCAGCGATCCCTGTACCAGCCGCCACCTGCGCGGCGCACCCGGCCGGCTATTCCTGAATGATCCGGCCGACGGCAAGCCGACACCGCCCTATCGCTTCCTCGCCGATGCAACGCTGCCGAGCGGCCTGGTCACCAACCAGATCGGCTGGCGCGGGGCGCCGATCGAAACCCCGCGCGGCACCCGCACGGTGCGGATCGTGTTCGTCGGCGCCTCAACCACGGTCGACGCGCATTTCCAGCCCTTCTCCTGGCCGGAGTTCGTGGGCTATTGGCTCAACCGCTGGGTGGAGGCGAAGCAGTTGCCCGTTCGCTTCGAAGTGCTGAACGCGGGACGCGAAGGCATCTCCTCACCCGACATCGCAGCCGTCGTTCGCACCGAAGTGCTGCCGCTCAGGCCCGACCTCGTCGTCTATTACGAGGGCGCGAACCAGTTCCGGCTGGCCTCCGTCATCGAAGACGTGGCGAAGGTGACAGCCAACGGTCCAGCGCAGACGGCCGCGGCACAATCGGGGGCGTCATTGGCCTGGCTGCCAAATGCCGCGCGTTACTCCGCCCTCGCCGGCCGCGTTGAGGCGGCCGTGGGGGCGGCCGTCGGCGCCGCCACGTCGACGGGCGACGGCCGCGAACCGCCGAAGCCCACGTACCGCCTCGCCTGGCCCGCCGGCCTGGATGAACAGGATCCCGATCTCGCCCATCCGCACCTGCCCGTCAGCCTGAACGAAATCCAGCGCGACCTCGATCGCATCCGCGCCGATCTCGCCGGCATCGGCAGCGAACTGGCCTTGAGTTCGTTCTTCTGGCTGGTGAAGGACGGGCTCGCGCTCGACCCGATCCGGCACAAGTACATCCTGCAGCAGCTCAACGCCGCCAACCATCCCACCCGCTACCGCGACCTCGAACGCCTGGCCGCGTTCCAGAACCGCGTGTTCGCCAAGTACGCCAGGACGCACGGCCTCGCCTTCATCGACATCGCCGGCGCCACGCCGTTCGAGCCGGACCTCTTCGTCGATGCCATCCACACCAACCCCGCCGGCTCGCGCGTGCGCGGCTGGGTCGTCTTCAACCAGCTTCTCCCAATCATCGAGAAGCACCTCGCCGACGACGCCTGGCCGCGTCCGTGGCCTCCCGGCGCACCCTCGCCGCTGCCGACATTTACGCCGCGGGAGATCACCTTCACCTGCAGGTGACCCCGAGCGCGCGAGGCCGACGACGACGACGGGTGCGTCACCCGGCAGGCATCCCGCCGGTGATAGACG